>DATCVD010000280.1:0-6291 GCA_036567125.1 Pyrinomonadaceae bacterium
CCGCGGGCTGAGGCCGAGTCCCGGCCGCCCTGCCGAGCGCCTTCCGGCGCGGCCGCGCCCCGCCGGTTTTCACGGCCCTCCCGGTCACGGTAGTATTGATGGGCGTCCCCGAAAACTTTTACCCGCGGAGAGCATCTGAACATGTCCACTGCCTTATACCTGCTCTGCCTTCTAGGCACGGCGGCGGTGACCCTTAGCTCGCACAGGATGATTAATATGAGTATGATTTCGCGCAGCGCCCTCGTGCTGCTCGCGGTGCTGATCGCGGGCAGCTTGGTGGCTAACACGGTGAAAGCAGGAAACGACGCGGACGACCCGGACGGGCAGGCGGCGGCGGCCCGGACGCCCGCCGAGTCGAACCCCCTGCTCGCCCGCTGGGAAGGCCCGCACGGCGGCGTGCCCGCGTTCGACCGCGTCCGCATCGAGCACTTCAAGCCGGCGCTCGAAGCCGCGATGGCCGAGAACCTCGCCGAGATCGAGCGCATCGCCAACGACCCCGCGCCGCCCACCTTCGAGAACACCATCGTCGCGGGCGAGCGCGCCGGCCGCGCGCTCGCCCGCGTCTCGACCGTCTACGGCATCTGGAGTTCGAACATGAACGGGCCGGAGTTCCGCACGGTCGAGCGCGAGATGGCCCCGCGCCTCGCCGCCCTCAGCGACAAGATCACGCAGAACGAGGCGCTGTTCCGCCGCGTCGAGGCGGTCTACAACTCGCCCGCGAAGTCCAAGCTGACTCCCGAACAGCAGCGCCTCGCGTGGCTCTACCACACGAACTTCGTCCGCTCCGGCGCGCGGCTCGACGCCAAGTCGAAAGCGCGCCTCTCCGAGATCAACCAGCAGCTCGCCGGACTCTACACGCGCTTCAGCCAGAACCTCTTGGCCGACGAGACCGAGAAGTTTCTCGTCCTCAAGTCCGAAGACGAACTCGCCGGCCTGCCGCAGTCGGCGCGCGACGCGGCCGCGCAGGCCGCCGCGTCGAAGCAGATGCCCAACGCTTGGATCATCGTCAACACGCGCTCGTCGGTCGATCCGTTTTTGACTTACTCGGAGCGGCGCGACCTGCGCGAAAAAGTCTGGCGCATGTTCGTCAACCGCGGCGACCACGGCGACAAGAACGACAACAACGCGATCATCCCCGAAATCCTCGCCTTGCGCGCCGAGCGCGCCCGCCTCCTCGGCTTCCAGACGCACGCCCACTGGCGGCTGGAGAACGCGATGGCGAAGACGCCCGAGCGCGCGATGGAGTTGATGGAGGCGGTCTGGAAGCCCGCGGTCGCGCGCGTCCGGCAGGAGGTCGCTGACATGCAGGCGCTCGCCGACAAGGAGAACGCTCAGATCAAGATCGAGCCGTGGGACTACCGCTACTACGCCGAGAAGGTGCGCAAGGCCCGCTACGATCTCGATCAGAACGAGGTCAAGCCCTACCTCCAGCTCGAACGCCTGCGCGAGGGCATGTTCTGGGTCGCGGGCGAGCTCTTCAACTTCGACTTCACGCCCGTCACTTCCTTGCCCGTCTTCCACCCGGACGTGCGCGTCTGGGAGGTGCGCGACCGGGCGACGAAGCGGCACGTCGGCCTCTGGTACTTCGACCCGTACGCGCGCGAGGGCAAACGCTCCGGCGCGTGGATGAACGCCTACCGCCGGCAGGAGCGCACGAACGGCGACGTGACGACCATCGTCTCGAACAACTCGAACTTCGTGAAGGGCAAGGCGGGCGAACCCGTGCTCATCTCGTGGGACGACGCCAAGACCCTGTTCCACGAGTTCGGCCACGCCCTGCACGGCCTGTCGTCAAACGTCACCTACCCGTCGCTCTCCGGCACGGCCGTCGCTCGCGACTACGTCGAGTTCCCGTCGCAGCTCCTCGAACACTGGCTCTCGACGCCGCAGGTGCTCCAACGCTTCGCCGTCCACTACCAGACGGGCAAGCCCATCCCGCAGGCGCTCGTGGATCGCATCGAGCGCGCCGCGACCTTCAATCAGGGCTTCGAGACGGTCGAGTATCTGGCGAGCGCGCTCGTCGACATGAAGCTGCACCTCGCCGGCTCGCAGAAGATCGACGCCGACGCCTTCGAGCGCGAGACGCTGGCCGCGCTCGGCATGCCCTCCGAGATCGTGATGCGCCACCGCACGCCGCAGTTCGGCCACGTCTTTTCGGGCGACGGCTACTCGGCCGGCTACTACAGCTACCTCTGGTCGGACGTGCTGACGGCCGACGCCTATCAGGCGTTCGTCGAGGGCGGCGGCCCGTACGACAAGAAGGTGGCCGAGCGTTTGCGCCGCCACATCTTCTCAATCGGCAACACGGTCGATCCGGCCGAAGGCTACCGCGCCTTCCGCGGCCGCGACGCCCGCGTCGAAGCACTCATGAAGAAGCGCGGCTTCCCCGTGAGCAACTGAGCGGCGCGCAGGGAACGCGGAAGTAGGAACGCGGAACGCGGAACTGAAAGACAGTCGCTTTCAGTTCCGCGTTCCGCGTTCCTTGTTTCTTCGCGGCTAGTCCTTCCGCTGTTCCCTGCGCGCGGTGCGCGCGACTTCGATGAGCGGCGTGGGGAGCCGTTCGCTGGTCGCGAAGATGGACGAGCCGTCGTGGCTGTAGCTGATGCCCTCGCCCTGTTTGCGCTCGCCTAAGGGTACGGGCGCGAGCGGCTGCGACCAGATTCGGTCGAAGTTCGCGCCGCCGGCCGGCAGCTCCAACTCGTAGCCGCTCACGTCGTCGCAGAGCGCGACCCGCCGCCCGTCCGGCGAGATGTCGCCGCCCGTGAACCACTTGCCGAGCATCCCCTGCCGGGCAATCGATCCGACCCGTTCGAGCGTGTGCGTGCCCGAAAACTCGCGCGGCGCGGCGAGCTTGTAAACGCCCGCGTCCTGCGTGCCGGTTTTGTTGACGACGTAGATGTCGCCCGTGCGCGGGTGAACCATCAGGGCTTCGGCGTCGCGCGGGCCGTCGGGGAATTTCAGCGAGACGGACTCGGCCCGCTCCGTCTCGCGCGGCCCGCCTCCGCCGCCCGCCTCCGCGACGGCCGGCTCGGGGAAGCGGTAGACGACGACGGCGGCGCGGCTGTTGTCGTTGTCGCCGATGTCGCCGACGTAGATGTACGGCCGCCCCCCCGGCCCCGGCCCGGCGGCGATGTCCTCCCAGTCAACTATCTGAGCGCCCGCCACGCGCCACGCGCCGCGGCTCTTGCCCTGCCGGTCGAAGGCGTGGACGACCGCGCCGCCGCGCGTGTCGTTGTGCGTCCAGAAGATGCCGGGCGTCGCGCGCGAGACGGCGAGGCCGCTGCTCTCTTCGATGGACTGATCTTCGAGGTGCGCGCGCACGGCCGGCTTGTCGTAGTTCGGGTGCGCGGGGACGCTCTGCTGCGCCGCGACCTTCCGCTGCTTCCCGCCCCCTCCGCCCGCCCCCTTCTGTTCGCCCGAAGCCCCCGGCCCGCCCTCGAAGAAGGCGAGTCCGACCGCACTCAGCGCGGCCACCAGCACTGCTATCATCAACGGCGCTTTCAAAACGTTTCCACCTCGGCGAAGTTTTCGTGGCCCATAAATATGCCACACGCGGCGGCGAAGTTCATCCCGCGGCGGAAGGTCGAGGCAGACGGCAATCGGCGGCCGGCGATCAGTCGTCGGAGGCTCGTCCGTGGTCAGTTGTCGGCAGTCCGTCGCGCGCGCCGCGTCGGCCCTCAAGTCGCGCGGCGCGCCTTCGCCCTTCGCCGTTCCCCTTCCCCATTTGCCCCTTCCGCCTCATAATCCCGCCGTGCGCGACAGGGCCATTGCCGAGTATCACGACTGGCTCGCCGCGGACGGCGATCTGACGCCGGAGTTTTTCGCGCGGCTGCGCGACGGGATGTCGGCGGCGCGGCTGCTCTACGGCGACCGCCAGATCGGCGTCTCGCTGCGGCCGCACCTGATCGCGCGCGCGCGGTACGACGCGCTGACGCGCGTCGCCGAATCGGTCGCGTCGGCGTGCGAGAAGCTGTGCGGGCTGATGCTCGCGCGCCGCGAGATGCTCGACCGCGTCGGGCTGACGGGCGCGGAGCGCCGCCTCGCGCTGGTCGAGCCGGGTTACGGCTCGCCGGCCGTCACCACCCGCCTCGACGCGTTCCTCGCGGGCGGCCGCATCAAGTTCGTCGAGTACAACGCCGAGAACCCTTCGAGCCTGCCCGACCAGCCCGGCCTGAACCAGATACTCTTTGAAGTCCCCGCGCTCGCCCGGCTCGCCGCGCGCTACCGCCTGCGCCAGCCGGAGCCCGTGCCGGCGCTCCTCGACTCGCTGCTCAAAACCTTCCGCGAGTGGAGCGGCAAGGCGCGGCGCGCGCCGAACATCGCCATCCTCGACTGGGCCGACCTGCCGACGCGGCACGAGTTCGTGCTGCTCAGAAACTACTTCGTCGCGCGCGGCGTGCCCGCCGTCGTCTGCACGCCCGAAGAGCTCGAATACGACGGCCGGCAACTGCGCCGCGGCGACTTCCGCATCGACCTCGTTTACAAGCGGCTCATCATCCACGAATTCCTCGCGCGCGCCGACGCGACGCACCCGCTCTGGCGCGCCTACGAAGACGGCACGGTCTGCGTCGTCAACCCGTTCCGCTGCAAGGTGCTCCACAAGAAGGCCGCCTTCGAGCTGCTAACGGGCGACGCCTGCGCGCGCCTGCTGACCGCCGCCGAGCGCGCCGCCGTGCGCGACTGCGTCCCGTGGACGCGGCGCGTGAGCGAGCGCCGGACGCGCGACGCGGCGGGCCGCACGGTCGATCTCATGGAGCACGTCCGCCGCAACCGCGAGGCGCTCGTGCTCAAGCCGAACGACGACTACGGCGGTCACGGCGTCTGCCTCGGGCTTGCGGTCACTGACGCGGAGTGGGAGCGGATGATCGGGGTCGCGCTGGCAAACGACTACGTCGTGCAGGAGGCGGTGGAGTTGGCGACGGAAGAGTTCCCCGTCTTCGACGAGCGGCGCTGGGCCTTGCAGCCGATGTACGTGGACACGAACCCGTTCCTGTTCCGCGGCCGGATGGAGGGCGCGTTGGTGCGGCTCTCGCAGTCGCCCGTCGTCAACGTCACTTCGGGCGGCGGCGAGACGGGCCTGTTCGTCGTCGAGGGCGAGGTCTGAAAGGATCGCGGGTCGAATCCGACGAATGGCGCGCCGGGTCTTTTATTGTCGCGGGTGCGGGTTCGGGGCGGCGGTGATCGTCAACCGCGTTGACCAAGATTCTTGGTGAGCCGGCGGTCGAAGCTCGATGCTGAGCACGATCTCAATCGCGTTGTCGGGGGAGTTGAACGTGCCGGCCTTCGAGACGGGCGGGCCGCCGAGGAGGGCGAGTAGCGGCGACGAGTTGTGCACCGTCAGGAAAGGCGCACGCTCATCCCGCGCGTCGGCGAGCCTGATGCCCGCGAGGGCGTTCGCGTGCACGAGCCGCCCGGTGGCCCGCGCGTCCGCGACCGACACGCGCGCGGTTAACTCGGCCGGCGAGAGGAAGGACGCGCGGAGGCTGTAGCCGACGTTCGAGCGGAGTCGGAGCGGGAGATGTACACGCGTCTCCTCGCTGCCCGAACCCGAGATCGAGACGGCAACCGTGTTCGCGTCAACGCTGGCGGTCGAGACTTGCGCCTGCCCGCCGAGGGCGCGCGCTTCCGCCGCGGAGAGGGAGAGCGCGCCGCTCACCTGCCCGGTCACAGTCACCGACGCCGCGCCCGACTGCGCGCACGCGCCGCACGCTGCGACGAGCAGAAACACGATCACGAAGCAGGCGCGTAGAACTGTGCTCATGTAAATTCTGTTCACGCCGCGGCCCGTCCGGCTGTCCATCCGGCGCGCGCAAGTCTCCGAAGCGATGCATCCTTAAAACTGTGAATGCGCGCCTGTTTCCCGCGGGGCGTCTGACAAGGTGTCAGCCCTCTGCCAAAATGTCATCAGCTTCTGGCAGTGACGCGGCCGCATCCCCCTCCGAAAGCCTCACGAACCGCCCCGCGAGAGGAATTTCTTAACTTTCCGCGCCGCCGGCTGACAAAGTTGCGCGAGGCCAGCGGCACGCCGCTTGTTAGCTTTCTCGTGGCGCAAATCCCCCTCCGCCCGCCGCGACGCAAGCGGCGACGCGCGCCGACCGAACCGAAACCGCTTCGCCCCTCCGACGCGACGCCGAACCACGAAGATCACGACCCCGTCGCACCGCCCGAAACTCGCGCCGCCGATGCCGAGACTGCTGTCCATCCTGTGCCTGCTCTGCGTCCTCGGCGCGCCGTGTGCGCGCCGGGCCGACGCGCGCACGGCGGCCGATCCGGCGGGCGGCGCGCAGGCGG
>DATCVD010000281.1:0-2105 GCA_036567125.1 Pyrinomonadaceae bacterium
CGCCGCGCAGCGCGAGGCCGTCGCGCGCGCCGGCTGAGCCGGCCGCGGCGGGCAACAGCCCCGGTCGCCGCGCGCATCCAAAGTTCTCGGTCAGTGCCAGACGAACCCGCGCGACGCCGAACCGGCACGCACAAACCCGAAGGAGTTTACCGAAGATGCGACGCCTGTTGACAATCGCGGCCTGCGTGCTCGCCGCGGCCGCCGCCGCCTCCGCGCAGGAGGTTTTCACGAGCGACGAGTTCGGCTTCGAGCTTGAGCTCCCCACGCAGACGTGGCGCGCGCTGCCGCGCGGCGACGGATCGCACCGCCACGCCGAGTTCATCTACGGCGACCGCAGCGACGGGCTGCTGCGCATCCGCAAGGAGATCGTCTCGGAGTCCGACAATCTGGACGAGTTGGCCGACCGCCACCGCGACGACAAGCTGCGCCTCCTGCCCGGCCTCGTCCCCGGCCGCCGCGAGGTGTTTCCCGGCCGCCTGAACGGCGTCAGCGCGCCCTACGAGTACACGCAGGCGGGCAAGCCGTGGGCCGCGCGCATCTACTACCTGCGGGCCGATCCGCGCACCGTTTACGTCCTCCACTTCACCGGCCGCCGCGACACGCTCATGCGCCTGCGCTCGCAGACCGACTCGATCGCCCGCAGCTTCCGCATTAAATAGCTGTTAGCTATTAGCTGTTAGCTTTTAGCAAAACCAAAAGCCGGGGCCGGAATGAAGATTGAAAACTGTCATCTTCCGGCTATCAGCTAACAGCTAAGAGCTAATAGCCACTCCATGAAACTCGCCGAGGGCCTCGCGATCCAAAAGTCGCCGATCAACGGCAAGGGCTGCTTCGCCACGCGCGCCTTCCCGAAGGGGCGCAAGATTGCCGAGTACGCGGGCGAGCGGATCACGACGAAGGAGGCCGAGCGCCGCGCGGCCCGCCGCCGCATCCTCCGCATCTGCGCCGTCGACCGGCGCTGGAGTTTGGACGGCGCGCGCGGCGGCAACGGCACCCACTACATCAACCACTCCTGCCGGCCCAACAGCTACATGCGGATCACGCGCGGCCACATCCTCTTCATGGCCCTGCGCGACATCCGCCCCGGCGAAGAAATCACCCTCGACTACGAGACCACCCTCCACCCCGACACGAAGAAGTGCCGCTGCAACGCCGAAGGCTGCCGCGGCACGATCAACGATCCTCGTAAATCGTGAATCGTGAATCGTGAATCGTGAATAGATAAAAGGCCGGTGGGCGTGCCGCTATCTGCTGGCAGGCTCAACCGGCTGTCGTCGACTCACGATTTGCGATTCACGGTTTACGTCTTACTCACCGCTCATCACTCATCACTCCGTCTGAGGCGAGTTGCGCCTCGGTGAGCACGGTGTTGACCATCGCGGTGAGGCGCTGGGCCTCGGTGTGGATGAGCGCGGCGAACTCGCGCGGCTCGCCGGCGAGGGTATCGTCCTGCATCAGGAGTTCGGAGAAGCCGTTGATCGAGGTGAGCGGCGTGCGCAGCTCGTGTGAGAGGCGCGAGATGCGCTCGGCGCGCGCGAGTTCCGCCTCGTGCATCTGCCGCACCTCGTGTTCCGGGTGATCGGGGAAGATGGCGTTGGCGGCGCGCGGCGCGAGCAGCCGGTCGATCATCCAGAGCCGGCGCACCAGCACGACGAGCGCGATGATGAGGGCGGCCGCCGAGACGAACGGGGGGAAAGCCCCCGGCACGGTGGCGGGCAGCCGGCCCGCGCTCGCCAGCACTTGCAGGACGAGCGCGGCGAGCACGAACAGCGCCACCGAGGCGTAGAGCAGCTTGACGATCTTGCCGTTGGAGTTTTTCACTTCGGCGATTCAGGTGAGTGCGTCAGGATCGGCGGGGCGCGTGAGGGCGCGGCCTCAAACAGTATAAACGACGCGCCGCCCCGCGTGGCAAGAAGAATTTTCGGCCGCCGGGCGTCGATGTGACCCGGTCAGTCGGTCAAAAAAAACGCCCGCGTGGGGGCCTGTCGCCCGCCGCGGCTCAGAGCGCGGCGAGCGCGTCGAGGAGTTCCGGCTCCTCGTCGGCCGAGACGGTGCGCAGGTCGAGGACGACGCGGCCGTCGAGGATGCGCGCGACGACGGGCGGG
>DATCVD010000282.1:0-3235 GCA_036567125.1 Pyrinomonadaceae bacterium
CCGCGCGCGCGGCGAGACGTATCAGGAGATCGCGGCGGCGGGCGGCGGCATCCGCGCGACCGTGCGCGTGACGCGCGAGGCGGGCGAGGACGATCTCGTCGAATCCGCGCGCCGCTACGCGGAGTGGTTCCTGCGCTGCGGCACGACGACCGTCGAGGCGAAGTCGGGCTACGGGCTGTCGGTCGGGGACGAGCTGAAGATGCTGCGCGCGATCAGGCGGCTCGACGCGGAGACGCCGCTCCGGTACGTGCCGACGTTCCTCGGCGCGCACGACGTGCCGGACGAGTACCGCGCGCGCCGCGACGAGTACGTCGATCTGATCATTAACGAGATGCTGCCGCGCGTCTCCGCCGAGGGGCTGGCCGAGTTCTGCGACGTGTTTTGCGAGGGGCGTGTCTTCACGGTCGGGGAGTCGCGGCGGATTCTCGCCGCTGCGAAGGGCCGCGGACTCGGCCTGCGCGTCCACGCCGATCAGCTCTCGCTTTCGGGGGGCGCGCTGCTCGCCGCCGAACTCGGCGCGGCGACGGCCGACCACCTCGAACACGCGGACGCGGCCGGCATCCGCGCGCTCAAGGCGGCGAACGTGCAGCCCGTCCTGCTGCCCGGCTCGGTTTACGCGCTCGGCTCGCGGCAGTACCCGGCCGCGCGCGCGATGATCGAGGCCGGCCTCGCGGTCGTGCTCGCCACGGACTTCAACCCCGGCTCGTCGCCCACGCCCTCGATGACGATGATCCTCTCGCTCGCCGCGACGCACTTGAAGATGACGCCCGCCGAAGCGATCACGGCGGCGACGATCAACGCGGCCTACAGCTTGGGGCGCGGCGACCGCGCGGGGTCGCTCGAAGCGGGCAAGCGCGCCGACTTCGTCGTCCACGACTGCGCGGACTACCGCGAGCTGGCCTACTTCTTCGGCGTCGAGCACGCGCGCGCGGTCTACGCCGGCGGCCGCCCGGCCTACGTCCGCGCCGGGGCCGGGCTAAAGTGGGGCCACAAGATGTCGGGTGAAATTATCGCTTGACGCACTATTTGTTGTCGTTTAAGATCGCCTCAACACTGGAAAGGAGGTGATCAAAGACAAAGTATGAGTTCTAATCACAGTGAGGTGGCTGAGTCCTAAGCCACTGGACTGAAAGCCCGAGTTGTTAGGATTTTCGTCCAGTTGTGACTCCCGCCGGATTGCCTCCTGAAAAGTTGCGCACGCCGTCGGACACCGGAGCTAGGACAATCCAAACAGTTCACCGGGGAAGCCCGCGCTGAGTTCACCTCGCGCGGGCTTTCTCTTTACAACCGCGGCGGCGGCGCGGACAATCCGAAGCGCGCGGGGCGACGTAAATTCGGTTGAGTCTCGTTTGGGGGTCGCCGAAGCATGGGCAGAAAACTTTTGCCGGGGTCGGTCGTCGCGCTGGTGTTGGCCGCGCTCGTGTCGGGGGCGTCGCCCGCGCCCGGCGCGCAGAGTGATCCGGCGCGGGGGAAGAAGAACCGAAAGGCTTGGGAGAAGATCGTGAAGACGGACGAAGAGTGGGAGAAGGTTTTGACGCCGGAGCAGTTCCGCGTGATGCGGCGCAAGGGGACGGAGCCGCCGTTCACCAGCCCGCTGAACGGCGAGAAGGGCGACGGGGTGTTCGAGTGCGCCGCGTGCGGGCTGCCGCTGTTCGAGTCGCGGACGAAGTTCAACTCGGGCACGGGCTGGCCGAGTTTCTACGCGCCCGTCGCGCGGGAGAACGTGCGGGAGGAGACGGACGTGACCCACGGGATGCGGCGCACGGAAGTCCTGTGCGCGCGCTGCGACGCGCACCTCGGCCACGTCTTCGACGACGGCCCGCAACCCACGGGGCTGCGCTACTGCATGAACGGCGTCGCGCTCAAGTTCGCGGGCAAGCAAAGCGAATAGCAATTAGCAGTTAGCTGTTAGCGGTTAGCTGTTAGCTAAAGCAGAAGGCGGGAGGCAGTCGCATGTTACGACTGCCCCCCGCCTTCTGCTTTCTGCCTTCCGGCTAACCGCTAACAGCTAACAGCTAATCGCTAACGGCTATCCCCCCTGCCGGCTCTGCGCGATCTTGGCGAGCGCGATGGTGAGGGCGGCCGCGCCGAGCGTTTTGACGAGCTGCGGGTTGCGCGCGTAGAAGCCGCTGATCATGTCCACGATTGACGGGTCTTGCTGCTCGGCCCGCTGCGCGATCTCCTCGACGGCGTCGGGCGGAATCTGTTGCGCCACGTCCGGCGTTACGGTGGGCTGCCCGCCGCCGAGCAGCCCGCCGAGCAGGTCGCCGAGGCCGCCGCCGCCCGCCGCGCCGCCACCCGCGCGCCGCGCGAGTATCTGCGCGACGACCGTGGGGCCGAGCGTGCGGATGAGCGTGTTGAGGATGCCGGCGCGCTGCTGGCCGTCGGAGCGGTCGAAGAGTTGCGAGACCATCGACGGGAAGGGCGGCGTCTCTTCGGAACGAAAGGCCGCGGCCAGCCCGTCGGCGACCGCCGAGGGCGGCGCGTTCCGCGCCAACTGATCGAAGTCGTCCTGCACGTTGTCGGGCGCGGCCTGCGCGTTCGCGCCCGCGTACTGTTGGAGCATGTTGCCGATCTGATCCATCCAGCTCATAAGAGTCCTCAACCTTTCGTCGGGAGCAGGGGCGAGACGCGCGCCGCGCGAGGGCCGAACGCGACACTCGATGAGGGGGCTGTTTGCCGCGGGGGCGGGGAACCGAGGCGGAGTTGACCGCGAACGCGACGCGCGCGCGGCGACTCGCGGCGTCACCCCCGCGGCGGCGTTGTCGTCGCGGAGGGCGGCGGCGTCTGCTCGGAGGGCAGCAGGCGCGAGGGGTCGGGCGCTTCGGGCGAGGAGTGCGTGTGGACGATCTTCCAGCCGTTGTTGATGAGGCGGAAGACGACCGTCAGGCGGCCGGCCGCCGACTCGGGCGTGCCGCGGTACTCCTGCGTCTGACGCCAGAGGCAGGAGACGACCGCGCCGCCGCTCCCGAGCGCGGTGACGCGCACGTCGCGCGCCTCGACCCGCACGTTCTTCGCCTCGGGGTACGAGCTGGCGCGGTTCGAGCGCACCTGCTCCCAGCCGCGCGTGACCGTGCCGTTGTTGTTGAAGATGACGAGCTGCGGCGAGTTCCAGTAGAGCGCCATCACGGCGTCAACGTCCGAGCGCTCGATGCCCTTGATCAGATTGTCGAAGACGGCGCGGACGGCCCGCGCCGACGGATCGCCCGGCGTCGTGCGCGACGTGGCGGCGCGG
>DATCVD010000283.1:0-2362 GCA_036567125.1 Pyrinomonadaceae bacterium
CCCGCCCGTCGCGCCCGCGCACGGCGGTGGCGCGCAGCCCACGGCGGCGGCCCCGGCCGCCGACGGCGCGGCAGCGCCGTCGAACCCGGCCGTGAACACCGCGGAACTCGACGCGAAGATCGAAAAGGCCGAGGCGAAGGCGAAAGCGGCGAACGCGAGCGACGCCGACAAGAGTGCGGCGGCCGCGGCCTTCGTCGCGCGCGGCAACGTCTATTACGAGGCCGGCACGCCCGCGCTCTACAAGTTCGCGCTCGGCGACTTCCGCCGCGCCCTCAAGTACGATCCCGCGAACTCCGAGGCGCGCACGAAGATGACCCAGATCGTGCAGATTTACGAGTCGATGGGGCGGCCCGTGCCGACCAACGGCCTCGAACAGTGAGCGGGCCGCCGGTCAAAGACTGAGCGCGGCGGAAGACGCAAAAGCCGGGGCCGCGCCCGAACATTGATGTTCGGGCGCGGCCCCGGCTTTTCTCCGCACGATGTTATTGCTAAGAGGCGCGCCTCGCCGGGCCGCGGCTTTCACTCCGGCCCCGGCGTCGTTTACCTCAACTCCCACTCGACGATCAGATCGGGATTCGCGGTTCGGCTGCCGCGCGCCTTTGTCTCGCGGTGCCGGCGCGTGGCATTCCCGGCCTTCAAATCGATGCGAATCTCCACGTCGGCGACGGACTTGGCCGCGACGGCGGAAATCTCGGAGGCGTCCCAGCGCGTGATCTCGTATTCGGTGAGCAGCGAGGTCAGGAACTGCCCGCTCATCTGCGGGGCGTCCTCTCTAGTATAGAGCAGGCCGACCGCCTCGTGACAGACGCCGCGGGCCTTGACGCAAACTATATCGACGCTGTTCAGCCGAGCGATGAGTGGGGCCGTGGAGTTCACGCGGCGAGTCCTCACCCACCGCCCCGTCGCCGCGACCCGGTCGCCCGTCGCGGCGATCTCTCTGGGCAGCGAGCGCGCGTCCTGCCCGGCTGCCGCGACGCACGGCAACAGCATCGCGAGGGCGGCGGAGCGCAGACCTTTCATGCGGGCCTCAGGCGCGCGGCGGCTAGCCGATGGTGATGCCGATTGATTCGAGGAACTTGCTCGGCCGCTCGCCGCCGATCAGGGCGAAGATGAAGTCGTTCTTGATCGTGCCCTTGTCCTCCTTCGAGCGCGCGTTCATCAGCACGACCTCGTCGTCCCTGATCTCCTTGATCGCCGTCCCGAACATCACCTTGATCTTGCCGTCGTCGATGCACTGGAAGACTTGCAGCTTGTTCGTGAACTTCAGGTCGTTCTTGATGTCGCTGCGGATGACGAGCGTGACCTCGTTGATCTCGTCGTCGGGGCGGTAGCTGATCTGGTCGCCGTCGCGGCGGGCGACGAGATCGACCGCGGCCTCGATGGCCGAGTTGCCCGCGCCGACCACGATCATCCGCTTGCGCTTGTACAACTCGGGATCGGCCAGCCGGTAGTTGACCTTCAACTGCCGCCCGCCGTCGCGCTCGATCTCCATCTCCTCGCCGGGGACGCCGAGCTTCATCGGCGTGCCGCGGTTCCCCAAGGCGAGGACGACGCGGCGGGCGCGGTACTCGGCCGGCTCCTTGGCCGCCCCCTTCGCGGTCTTGACCGTGAAGTAGTCGCCGTCCGCGCCGCGCTCGACCGCCTTGCAGCTCTCAAGCTCGTTGACGCGCGCGCCGGCGTCGAGCATCGTCTGCTTCCAGCTTTCGATGATCGTCTCGCGCTGCAAGCCCTCGCCCCCTACGTCGATGCCGCCGCGCGAGACCATCGTGCCCGGCTTGAAGTGGACGTACTTGTTCGCGGGGTACGCCACGATGGTCGCGAGTACCGTGTCCTGCTCGACCGCGACGTACTTCAGGCCCGTCTGCTGCGCGATGACGGCGGCCGACAAGCCGGCCGGCCCCGCGCCGATGATCGCCACGTCGAGTTCGGCCTTCGGCTCGGGCGGCGCGCCCTTCAGCTCCTCCTCGATGAACTTGATCACGTCCGCGCCCTCGTTGGCCGCGTTCTTGATCAGCGGCGTGCCCGACACGTCGCCGATGATGAAGCAGCCCGCGACGTTCGTCATGAACTTGGCGTCGCGCGTCGGGACTTTGCGCTTCGGGATCTTCTTCGAGGTGTTGACGACGATGCACGCCTTCGGGTTGACGGGGCACTCGACCTGACAGGCCGTGTCCTCCATGCAGAGGTCGCGCGCGGCGACCGCCGCCGTGCCGTTGATGATCGTCAAAACGTCGTGCGGACACGCTTCCACACAGGCGTGGCAGCCGATGCACCGCTCGGTGATGATGACCGGGTGCGGGTAGGCCGGGCCGTTCTTGTCGTACTTCTCGATCTCGGCGGGCGTGAGAATGATGCGCCCGCC
>DATCVD010000284.1:0-14017 GCA_036567125.1 Pyrinomonadaceae bacterium
CCGCGAGCGCGGCCCCGCCGTGGCGTTCCAGTGTCTCGCGGATGCGCGCGAGCAGTCGTTGCTGTTCGTCGTCGTCGGCCAAGTCTAATCGGTCACCCCGGTGGAGATGCCGAACGGTAATCTATAGCGGGCGCGCGTTCGTTGCCAAGTGTGCGGCCCCGACGTGCTTTGCAACCGGCCGCGACGGTAGTAGCATTAGGCTTCGCCGTGCGAACCCTTTCAGCGAGCATCAGACCGACGACGGTCGCGGTCGGCGGCTTCACGTCGGACTCCGGCAAGACGACCGTGGTGTGCGCGCTGCTGCGGGCCTTCGCGGGCTGGGAGGCGATCAAGATGTCGCGCGGCCACTACCGCTCGTGCGGCAAGACGCCGCGAGCCTGCTGCGTGAGCCCGCTGCTGGGCGACGAGCCGACGGTGCGTTCGGGGCGCGCGGAGACTTACGCGCCGGGCAAGGACACGGGCCGCTACTGGGACGCGGGCGCGTCGAACGTCCACTGGGCGATCGTGACGGACGCGCAGGTCGGGCGCGGGTTCGAGCTGGCGATGGCGCGCGTGAAGGCCGCAGGCGTCTTCGTCGAGGGCAACAGTTTTTTGCGCCGGACGGACGCGGACTTCGTGTTGATGGTCGCGCGCGCGGGCGCGGAAGTTAAGATCAAGCCGACGGCGCGGCGCGTGCTGCCGAAAGTTTCCGCCTTCTACCTGTTCGGCGCGGCGGGCGACGAGGCGCGCGCGCGGTTCGACGGGTGGCGCGCGGAGTCGCAAAACGTCGCCGCGTCCGTCCCGGTTTACACGGACGCGGAGTTGCCGCTGCTGATCGAACGGATCAGCGCGATCCGCCGCGCCGCGGCCGCGGCCTGAAGTTTTCAGCAACCGAACTGAGGAGGATGGCGAGCGATGTCTGACAATGATCGGCGGAAGAAGGACGGCGAGCGCAAGGACGGCGACCGGCGCGAGATGCACGAGGCCGTGGCCGAGCGCAAGAGCGAGCACGAATCGACGCAGTTGCCGAAGGATCAGTCGAACCACCTGATCGGCGACGACGAAGCCCTGACGAAACGCGATGAACGCCTCTGACGTGCGTGACGCGCTCTCGGCCGTCACCGAAGACTTGGTCGATCGCGTGAAGCGCGCCGCGCGCGGCGACGCGCCCGCGCCGCGCGTCACGGAGGGCGCGCCGGGCACGACGGGGCGCGTCTACCGGATCAACTTGTCGAACGGCGGCGTGCCGAAGTTGCCCGTGGCCGAGGCGCGCGTCACCGCGAACGGCATCGTCGGCGACCGGCAGAAGCACACGGTCTTCCACGGCGGGCCGGAGCGCGCCGTCTCGCTCTTCTCGCTCGAAGTGATCGAGCGGCTGCGCGCCGAGGGCCACCCCATCGAGCCGGGCTCGACGGGCGAGAACCTCACCGTGGCGGGCCTCGACTGGCCGCTGCTCGCGCCCGGCTCGCGCCTCGCGGTCGGCCCCGAAGTCGTCCTTGAGGTCACGGGCTACGCCGCGCCGTGCGGCTCGATCCGCGCGTCGTTCGCCGGCGGGCGCTTCAAGCGCATCTCGCAGAAGGTGAACCCCGGCGAGTCGCGCCTCTACACGCGCGTCGTCGGCGAAGGCCGCATCGGCGCGGGCGACGAGGTGCGCGTGCTCGACGTGGGCGGGCGGGGTGAAAGGGCGGGCGGGGCGCTTGCCGAGAGCGCGTCGCCGGCCGCGGCCGAGATGGTTTAGGGCTTTACGATGGACGCGCTGATACTCGTGGACATCCAGAACGACTTCTGCCCCGGCGGCTCGCTCGCCGTGGAGGAGGGCGACCGCGTCGTGCCCGTCGTCAACGAGCTACAGAAGAGGTTCGAGCTGGTGGTGGCGACGAAGGACTGGCACCCGCCCGGCCATTCGAGCTTCGAGTCGCTGTGGCCTCCCCACTGCGTGCAGAACACCGAGGGCGCGGAGTTCGTCGCCTCGCTGGACACGAGCCGCATCGCGCACACTTTCTTGAAGGGCACCGACCCGGCCGTCGATTCCTACAGCGGCTTCTTCGACAACGAGCACAAGCTCTCCACGGGTCTGGGCGACTGGCTGCGCGCGCAGGGCGTCACGAGCGTCACGGTCGCGGGGCTGGCGACCGACTACTGCGTCAAGTTCACCGCGCTCGACGCCATCAGGCTCGGCTTCGAGACGACGGTCGTCCGCGACGCCTGCCGCGGCGTCGAGGTCAACGAGGGCGACACCGAGCGCGCCCTCGAAGAGATGCGGCGCGCCGGGGCGCGCGTCGTCGAGAGCCGAGAGATTCTCGGCGGCGCGGCCCGAATCGCGCGCCCGCCGAGTTGATCCGGGTTCCGAGTCTGCCCCGAGTTCCCAAGTTTGCCGATCCCAAAAACGTCTCGCGGGAGGGAATATTTGATGCGCCGTATTTTAGCCCTGCTGTTGCCGCTGGCCTGCGCCGCGGCCCTCGCCGGCTGCATGCAGCGGACGATCACGACCGACGCCGGCAACGCCAACGCGACGACGACGAACGCGAACGCGGCGGGCACGGCGAACGCCGGCGGCGCGAATGCCAACGCCGCGAACTCCAACGGCTCGCGCGAAGGCACGGGGCCGCACGGGCAGGGCATCGGCGGGACGAGCGAAGGGAACCGCAACGCGACCGTTTCGGGCAACTCGAACGTCGAGCCGGCGGGCGTCAACCGCAACGTCGGCGCGACGCCGGCCGCGAACCGCAACCGCTAAAGGCCGCGCGTTTGAGGCAGACGGCCGGGCGAGTCTTGAGCGGGTCTAAAATAGCGTGGCTGGCGAGGCTCGCGCCGGCCGCCGCCGTCGTCGCGGCCGCGCTGCTGGTCAGCTCGCCCGCGTGGCTCAGCGGCGTCCCCGCCGGCAGCGACACGGTCTTCCACGCCTCTTGGTACACACACTTCTCCGAACAACTCCGCGCGGGTGAACTCTACCCGCGCTGGCTCGCCGGCATGAACGGCGGCCTCGGCAGCCCGGTCTTCTTTTACTACGCGCCGCTGCCTTACCACCTGACGGCCCTGCTCGTCGCGCCGCTCGCCGCGGCGGGCGACTACGGCCTGCGCCACCTCGCCTACGGCACGGCCCTCTCGTTCGTCGCCTCCGGCCTCGCCTGCTACCTCTGGCTGCGCCAAATCTCGACGCGCCGCGGCGCGCTGGCCGGCGCTCTGCTCTACCTGCTCGCGCCGTATCATTCGGTCGTCGATCCGCTCATGCGCGGCGCTTACTCGGAGTTGTGGGCCTTCGCGTGGATGCCGCTCGTGCTCTACTTCGCGCGCCGCGCCGCCGCCGGGCGCGGCCCGCGCCTCGCTTTCGCGGGGCTGTCCGTGAGCTACGCGCTGCTCGTCCTCTCACACCTGCCGGCCACGCTCATCTTCTCGCCCCTCCCCGCCGCCTACGCCTACTTCGCTTCGGGCCGCCGCGCCCCGGCCGCGCTGCGCACGCTCGCCGGCCTCGCGCTCGGCGCGGGTCTGGCCTGCGCCTACCTGCTCCCCGCGCTGGCGATGCAACCGGCCGCCGCCTTCGCGGACATGCACGCCGACAACTACTTCGAGCGCTGGATCACTTTCACGAAGGCCAACGCGCACGACCTCCACGGCCAACTGCTCTGGGGCGCGCTGACCTCGGCCGCCCTCGTCCTCTGCTTCACCTTCATCACGAAACAGAGACGCGCCCACGCGCCCGCGGGCGACGCCCCGACCCGCGAGATTTCGACGCCCGCCGACCCCGACGCCCCGACAGCGGCCACTTCATCGCCCGCCGAACGCGCCGCCCACGCCGAGCACGACGCCTCAACGGGCGACGCCGCATCGCGCGAAACTCCGTCAACCGCCGAACGCGACGGCGGCGTCGGACGTGGCGACGGTGTCGGACGCGTCGGGCGCGACGACCACGTCATGCCCGACGACCGCCGACGCGAGTTGAGCTTCTGGGGCGTCGCGGCCGCGCTCAGCATTTTCATGACGACCTTCGCCAGCGATCCGGTCTGGCGTCTCGTCCCCGTCTTGCAGAAGGTTCAGTTCCCGTGGCGCTTCCAGCTCGTCCTGTGCCTCGCTGTCGCGGGCGCGGCCGCCGCCGGCCTCGGCCCGCTGCGCCGCGGCTTCGTGAGTTGGCGCGCGCTCGCCTTCGCGTCGCTGGTGACCTGCTGCTGGCTCTACTTCTGGGCCGGCGCGGTGCGGCGCACCTACCCCGACCTGCCGCGCCCGTACCGCATCGGCGACGGCACGCTCCGCTGGATGGACAGGTCGCGCGACGCGCCCGAATACCGGCCCGCCTCGGCCGTCTCGAACGCCGAGCACGACATCGAGACGCTGCTCCAAAACTTCTGCGGCGACCTCAGGCGCGAGCCGCGCGCCTGCGTCGCGGAGGGCGAGGGCGCGGTCACGGTCACGCGCGCCGCGCCGCGCTCGCTAGACCTGCGCGTCGAGAGCGCGTCGGGCCTGACCTTCCGCGTCACGCAGTTCCACTTTCCGGGCTGGCAGGCCACGCTCGACGGCCGCCCGCACCCGCTCACCGCCTCGCGCCCCGACGGCCTCCTCCTCCTCTCCGCGCCCCCCGGCACGCACGAACTGCGCCTCCGACTTGAGCCGACCACGCCCGAACGCCTCGGCCTCCTCACGAGCGCCCTCTCCGCGCTCCTCCTCGCCCTCCTCTCCGCCCGCGCGCTCCTGCCGAAGCGGCCGAGACGACGTTAAGAGATAACCAAGCGACAGCAAAGAGAGAACAAAAAAGGGAACGCCCGGCCGAGCGTGTCCCTTAAAATGCGTCCTCCAAAGTGTCCACAACGAGTTACGGCCGCCCGGTGGGCGGCCGTAACTCGTTGTATTGATTTATGAGCCGAGCAGGACTCGAACCTGCGACCCGCTGGTTAAAAGTCTGGGGGGATGCCGGCCGCGCCGCCGGCAGGCGCGTGCAGGCTCGGTTTTTGCCAGCCTTTAGTCTTCGTCATCGGGCCGCCTTTAGGCTGGCGGACGCTGTGACGGGCAGTCGGCCGGGAGGTTAAAGGGGCAGGAGAGGGGCAGCGCATCCTTCTCAGTGCACGGGCTCGCGTGACTCCCGTTCCTTCGCCTCGGCCTCGACCCGCGCCCGCCTAGCGTCGAGCATCTCGGCGGCACGGCGCGTCCGGTCGCGGTTGAGCGAGACGTAGCGCATGAAGGTCGTGTAGTTCGAGTGGCCCGTCACCTTCATCACCTCCGACTCCGGCATCCCGGCTTCGAGCATCCACATGATCGCCGTGTGCCGGAGGTCGTGCCAGCGCAGGTCCGTGATGCCGGCCGCCGCGCACGCCCCGGCGAACGACTTCTTCAGGTCGCGCTGCGGGAAGACGAGCGCCGTCGGTTCCTCGGGGAGTCGGGCGAAGATGGCGGACAGCTCGGCGTGCAGCCGGGCCGTGATGGGCACCAGCCGCTCCCGCTCGACCTTCGCGTTGAACTCCCTGACTGTGATGACGCGCTCGTCCAGATGCACATCGGCGCGCGTTAGCGTGAACTGCTCGTTCTCCCGCAGCGCGGTGTCCAGGGCGCAGATGATTGCCGGGCGCAGGTGCGCACGCTTCTCGGACTGGTCGCGGGCTGTGACGATCTTCCCCTTGAAGCGGCCACCGCGCGCGTAGGAGAGTTCGCGCTCGCCGCAGGCCGCGAGCAGCAGCGGCTCCTCGTCGTGCGAGAGCACGCGCATGCGCTTCGTCTCGTGCGCGGTGTTGATGAGCGGATCGCCCGCGCGGAACGGGTTCGACGCGATCCAGCCGAGGTGGACGGCGACGTTTAGCATCCGCCGCAGGAGTTGCAACTCGCGATCTACCGCGGCGACGCTGCGTTGGCGCGCCTCCGCCCACTCGCGACCCGTGCGGCGGTCGCGGCGCCTTATCGTGACGGGCGCGCCGAGCCGCTCGCGCTTAAACTCGCGGAGCTGCTGGTAGCTTATCTCCTTGAGGGGCGAACGGCCGAAGCGCGCGACGAGCGTGTTGAAGAAGGGGAGGAGTTTCTTGTGCGAGCGCAGGCCCTCAACCTTCTTGCCGGCGATGTAGCGCGGCGGGATCATGTACTCTTGTTTGTAACGTGCGGCCAGTTCGGCGAAGGTTCGCTCCGGCTCGGGCTCTGCTGGCGCGGAGAGGGCGCGCGCGATCTCGGCCTTGATCTCACGGTCGGCCATCTGCGCGTCGGCGTAGGTGTCGGCGATGCGCTTCTTCTCGCGCGCTGTGCCCGAGGCGTCGGTGTAGCGGCGGCGGACCACATAGTAGGTGCGGGAGATGCGGCCGCGCTCGTCCCGGTCGACGCGCTTGAAGATCGAGCCGGTCTTTAAGCCCCGGTTGCCTTTGGCGGGATTGTCTTTGTCGGCGGCCATGCTTTGTTCCTTGCGATGATCTACAAGTCGTAGGCCCAGACGTCGCGGCCGTGGCGGGGGAGAAATTGTTCTTGACTGCCATTAGCGCACTCTGAGATTTAAGTGAAGGCCGAGGCGGGCATGCTTATGTATAATGAGCAAAGTCGAAAAGGCCGCGCAGCCTGAAGGGCTCACGGCTGACTCCAGCGGGGCGGGGGTGCTTACAGGCGCGAACCCGCCCCGTTCTCTTTTTCTGATGCTGGCAATCCTAGCAACTCACGCGGCATTGCTTACACCACATCTTGTTCTGTGTCTGCCGATATGGTACCCGAAGGCTGACCATTATTTGGCTTGGGCCCGAAAGGCCACGTCACAGTGCCGCGCTTTTTTCTTGCGCTGAATGGATCGCCAACGACATGTTTTGCACACTCATTGTTGACTAGCGCGCGCTCCTCCTCGGCTCTAGCAAGACGCTCTTGGGCGAATGCGACGTAAGATGGAGAACTATCTATTCCGTAAAAGTGATGACCCAAGAGATGGGCGGCAACCAAGGTCGTTCCAGTACCACAGAAAGGGTCAAACACGACCTGCTGTGGTTCCTGAAGAAGGGAGTAGATGATGCGCACGGGTATTTCGAGCGGGAATGGTGCAGGGTGCTCTTTCATTCTTGGTACCGGCTTGAACCGCCAGATTGAAGAGAGCTTTGCGTGACGAGACTCTAACTCCTTGCCTATCAGATAGCCGTTCACAGGTTTGTAAAGCCAGTAAATGCGCTCGTCAACCTGCCAGAAACGCCAGCCGCGCATGTTAGCGGCTAGGGCTCTATCCCAAACTATCTCTTGCTTAGTTGTCCAAGGGGTTCTACCTAACCACTGCAACGGGTGAATGAGGGTGCCATCTACCCAACGCAGCTTATGGTTGTAAAAGAGAGAACCACCAGGCTTCGTAACTCGGAATAGCTCTGACAGGACTTCAATCTGCCATGCTTGATATTCATCTTCGGGAAGGTGGTCGTGAAAATCACTGTACTGCTCTTCCCTTACTAACCAGCCGGTGTGGGCCTTCCTTTTGTTGTAGGGCGGTGACGTAATTGTTAGATCGACGGACTCATCCGGTAACGAGATGATTCCGGCTAGAACATCGTTCACTTGTACGCTGTCGACTGGGAGCTTACGTTTGGTCATCTTTACGGAAACTGCTCTTCCTACGTGGTTCAGTCTGTTCTTTTAATAAAGCTGAGAGGCGTCGCTTCAGTTCGGGCAGAGAGACTAACAGCGCCACTCCTTCGCCGTCACGAAGCTTCATCCCCCCTTGGCTCGCCCCTTCCATGTCCCTCAGTGCATCTATAACCTGCTGTTTAGAAGTTGTTGCGCCCACGCTACTGCCTACTAGCCGCCCTATAATCATGTCCACAGTGCGCTTCATCCGTGGGAAGTAGCCTTCCAGTTCCTCCAGAGCTTTGAAAATGGCTCGGTAGAGCTCAACGTGTTGCCATTCCGGGTCAGCGAGAATTTTGTCAAGGGCCTTCGCCACAGCATCAGGGGCGAAGTTATTCAACACGATCTCAAGAACGTGCTTAGCATTCAACTGACGCTTCTCCGCGGCCTCCACGAAGTCGGCGAGTTGCTTTACCGTCCAGCAAGAAATTTTGAGAAGCTCTGCTCTTCTCCGGGCTGCGTTATCTTCTTCGGTGTTGCCCGGGTAATCTGGCGCAACGAGAAGGCACCCGTCGGCTTTATGATTCGTTACGTGCTCATACAGGCCAGCAAAATCAATTGCGCCAAGGGACGGAACATCAACAGAGGACTTAGCTTCAAGTGTTATTTTCTTCTCACCGTCAGGGTAATCGTTAAAAAGAGCTAAGCCGTCCGGTTCACCTGCACCGGCCACGTGAGTCGCCGTAAATCCAAGAGAGCGGGCGGCGACGACGAGAGATATCTCTAACTCATACTTATCAGAAGCAGCATCCCTCAGCCGACTGCTAACAGTTTCGAAAGAGAAGGAATGATCCTTGGCCAGACTCCGCAGCAGTTTGTCACGCTGCTCCAGAACCTCTCCTATGATGCTGAGGGGCACGTGGTGCTGCCTTAAATAAACTTCAAGCAGAGCTTCTGCCGTGACTACGTCATGGAGCATGTTCGTGGTGGCTACCTCTTGCGCATACTCCCTGACAAAATCATGATCCTCGTTGATCCAAAAAGTAGCCGTCTTCGGATCGAACTTGACGAGCCTGTTAGCCCTGCCTTGTTGACTTCGCTCGTATTGATACTTCTGTCGATTAGGCGTGTAGAGGTCAGCTACCAGAGCCGTAACGTCAGCATCTCCCGGCAGATCGAGGTAGAACCAACTCTCGTCGGCCTCCGCCCCTCTTAATGAATCCGCTTGGCTAACGAGCACATCTGCCACTGGATACTCGACGAGCCGATATGATACTTCGTTACGCTCGCCTTCCTTCTTAGGGTTCGGCTCCTTGTCTATGCTCCGCTCATAACGAGTAGATGCCTCGTTGAATACTTCTCGCAGCAGAAACCGGAAGGCGATTAAACGATGGGTTTCCTCCACTGTGTCCCGCGACACAGTAATACCGTCGTCCAAGTCGTCTGCTTGAACTTCCACACGAAGACGATTGAACGTCTCGTATGTCAGCGGCTTTAGGCCAAACAAAGCATCCTTGTAATCGACCAGCCGGTTCCGAACCTTTATGAAGAAACCATGGCTTCTTGAAAGATCGTCGCTTTTACCACCGTACAAAGAACTCTTTGTCACTATGGCCGTGCCAGTTACCCCGGACGGGAAGGTATCTGCTCGGAGAGCCTTCCCTACTTTCTTCCACTCGATGCCTGTAGCATCCTTAAGATTCTTTAGTCTCTCATCCGGCAAATCACCTAAATCAAACCGGAAGACTTCTTCTAAATTTAATTTCGAACTTTTAATCTCCTTGCCATTTAAGAAAAGTTTGAAATCCGACACTAAGGGCATCGCAGTACTCAACACCCACTTAAGCATGGATTGCTTCATGCTCTTGCCCTTCGGGGTCAACACTTCTAAAACAACGAGCGTCCAATGAGAGAGTTTATAGAGCAGCGCCGCTAGGTCAGGCTCCTTTAAGTCCTTCTTGGAACTGGTTAAGGCTGTTGATGCCTCATCAGCGAAAGTATGCTCCAAGATGGACTTCATGGGTTCTGAGTTTGCGAACTCATCCCAGTTGTCGATCTGCCTGACTCTCGTTTCCACCCGATTAATTGCTTCGGTGGCGGAGGTGGAGGCAGCGTTCGGCGTTCCGGTTTGAGGCGAACCATTCCCGCTTCCTGTTTCCGAGGGCCGTTGGGCGAAATCATTAAAATCAATCGTAACTGTCAATATCTGCGAATCGACCTTAGTTATATAGGTCATCTTGTTGGCGATGGTGCGCGCCGCTAATTTACCAACGCCAAATTTTCCGATCTGCTTCCTGTGGCGTCGCCTCTCTATTTCTTCCGTTCGCTTGTTGCTGCGCCCGATCTGCCACAAATCGGTAAGCCCTTCATGAGTCATGCCCACACCATTGTCGAACACGGTGATGAAATCTTTTTCTGGCTGACTCGGCGATGGGACGTAAACGCAACAGGCCTCAGCGTCCGCATCGTAAGAGTTAACGACCAATTCCTCGATGGCTTTGATCGGTGATTGGTAAAGCTGATCTGAGAGAAGATGAACAAGTTCGTTAGAGAGAGAAACAGCTATAGGCTCGCCAACAGGCTGGAGAGTTGACAGGGCATCTGCCACGGATGATGGGACACTTGTTGTGAGGGCTGTTTGTTCCATAGTCATAGTCCTCCAAATGTGAGGTTAGCTTGCTCTGGGTTTATCGGCCATAGTGACCGGCCCCTAATAGGGAGTCAAGAAGTTCATAAGTGTTATAACAAAAAATCGATCTCAGGCACTATGGCTACGCCTACCTAAACAGTCAGCAGTTCACTCCAGCTCGTCGTATACCGCGGCGAGCGTTTTTCACACCTGGTCATCCACTCACGCTTAAGCCCCGACACCGCGAACCTGACCGCGTCCCGCCCCAGTTTCGCGTTGATCCGATCCACCGCACGGATTACCTTTCGCATCCGCTCGTTCTGCTCGTCGTCGTGCATCCGCTTCGTGAGCGGCGAGGCCGGCACTATCCCACTCAGTAGGACGCCCGCCTTCTTGAACTCGTAACCCTCGCGGAAGATCCCCTCGGCGAGGCGCATCGCGTGAGAGAGCAGCTCTTGCGTCGTGTCCGTGGGGCAGGCCAGCTCGACCGTCGCCGAGTTCGCGTACTGCCGCGCCGACTTGTTGAAACGATTCGTCGAGAAGAAGACCGTCACGGCCGAGGCGCACAGGCCCCGCCGGCGCATCTTCTCCGCGGCGCGGGTCATAAAGAACGCGACCGCCTCCCTGATCTCGGAGAGCGTCGTGACCGCCCGGCCGAACGTGCGCGAGCAGGTGATCGAGCGCTTCGGGGGCGGGCACAGTTGCAGCGGGAGGCACGCGACGCCGCGCAGTTCCTCGACAATGCGCGCGCCGACCACGGTCATCGCCATCCGGGCCCAGCGCACGTCGCAGTCACGCAGTTGCAGGGCGTTAGTGATGCCGCGCGCGTTGAGCAGCTTCGTGTACTGACGCCCCACGCCCCAGACGTCAGAGACGAGCGTGCGCTCCAAGGCCGTGTCGAGGTGGGGCGAGTCGAACAGGGACAAGACGCCCCCGGCCTTCTCCGACTTCTTCGCGATCTCGCCGGCGAACTTCGAGAGCGTCTTCGTCGCGGCGATCCCGACCGAGACTGGGACGCCGGTCAGCTTGTAGACCCGCTCCCTGATCCGCCGGCCCAGCTCCGGCAACCACTCGGGCCGGCAGTCGAGCGAGAGGAACGCCTCGTCGATGGAGTAGACCTCGACCTCGGGCGAGAACTCCTGCAGGGCGTGCATGACGCGCGCGCTCATGTCGCCGTAGAGGGCGTAGTTCGAGGAGAGGACGGCGACGTTATGCAGGTCGACCAAGTCCCGCACCTGGAAAAGAGGTGCGCCCATGCGGATGCCGAGCGCCTTGGCCTCGTTCGAGCGGGCGACGACGCAGCCGTCGTTGTTCGAGAGGACGACGACGGGGCGGCCGACGAGGCGCGCGTCGAACACGCGCTCGCAGGAGGCGTAGAAGTTGTTGCAGTCAACGAGGGCGATGGCGTTCATTTCCGTTTCCGGGCGGAACCGGCGGCGCTGGGTTGCCTTGCGACGCGCTTTGGCGTGCGCGGCGGCGGCGGCTCCGGCTCGCTGGCCTCCGCCGATGCGGCGGCGGGCGCTACCCCCTGCGCCTTGCCCCACCCGGTGGCCTCGCGGATCCGGGCTATGACTTCTTCGTAACTTTCTGACGCGGCGACGCTCTTGATGGAGCAGACGCTGCCGCAAGTTATGCAGACGTGGGTGCCGTCCATCGCCTCCATGGGAAACCACATGGTGTCTCGGCCGCAGCCGGGGCAGATGTGGGTACTCGGGAGCCAGCTTTCCGAAAGCTGGATCGTGCGCTCGACCCTGATCGGGGTGACAATCTCCATCCGCCTGTTCAAAGAGATACCTCTCAGAAACTCTGGATCGAGTGCAGCACCCGGCCCCAGATTTCGAAGTCCATCTCTGGCCCGATCTCGATGTGCGGGAACCGCTCGTTCTCCGACATCAGCACGACCCGGCCCCCGACGGTCGTGAACCGCTTGATGCACAACTCGTCGCCGATCCGAGCGACGACGACGTTGCCCTCCCTGACCTCGGCGGCGCGGTCGACGACAAGGAGGTTGCCGGGGAAGATGCCGGCCCCGGTCATCGACTCGCCGGCGACCCGGACGTAGAAGGTCGCCATCGGGTGCTTGACGAGGAACTTGGCGAGGTCGAGCGAGCCCTCGACGTAGTCTTCCGCCGGCGAGGGGAAGCCGCAGGAGACGCGGAATGCGATGAGCGGCCGCCGGAGCGGCTTCGAGTACGAATACCTGTAGACTTCGCCGACCTCATGCCTGTAGGCACTGGCTCCCATGAACGTCCGCCTCCCCCTTGACCCGCTGATCTGTAAAACCCTCGCGCCCACAACTCACTCCGCAATCCTTGGCGAGGGAATTGAAAAAAGATTGATTATTCAAATCCGCAGGTTTCATCACACACGCTAATTTCTGCCGGGCGTGAGGCGTCGGTCGTGAGGCCGGCGCGTGTGAACTTCTACCTACTTCTTCGGCTTGCCCGGCTTCTTGGCCGGGCTTTTCTTCCTGCCACCGCCGTTGCGGTTCTCAATCAAATTCTCGGCGGGCACGCCCTTCGGAGTGCCGGCCGCGCCCCTGAGTAAAGGCAGTTCTCCGATCTGGTCGGGGCCGGGCGTCGTCCCGTACCGTTCGAACAGCATGCCGACGTAAGTGAGCGCGTCCACCTGGCGCTCGGGGGGGATGTGTCTGTAACAGTGGAGCAGGCGAATCTCGTCCGTGGTCAGCCCGTCGTTTCCGGCCCGCCCGGTCGCCACCGCTATGACCTCTTCGGGCGGCACGGTCAGCCCTCTCGCTAGTGCGTCCAGCTTGTCCGGCGAGACGTTGGTCACGAACCCGTTTTCAATCCGGTTGACGTAGCTGGCATCTATGCCGCCGCCGCTGTTGCGTTCCACCTCCGCCAGGGAAATCCTCCGCACCTGCACCCGTATCCGGCGCACGTAATCGGCCAAGGACTCCCGCTGCGTATTCACAACAAGGCATTTAACATAATCAACGCCGCAGGAGTGCAATAGGTCATTGAAAATAATCATTGACTTATGGAATCAACGCCGGTATCGTTGCAGATATGCAATATAACGGCGCATTGCTGCAAAGGAGATAAGCCTTGTACGAGACGGCGATCAACGAGGCGATGGGGCGCGAGCGGCTGACTAACGAGAAGCTCGGCGACAAGGCCGACCTCGATCCGGCAACCATCTCGCGCATCCGCAACGGCAGCACGAACGTGACCGTCGGCTCCCTCTTGAAGGTCGCCGACGCGCTCAACCTCGATCTGGAAATCACTTTCGCGGCGAGGCCCGAATCCCAGCCCGCCACCCCCTGACGCCGCCATGCCCATCTACCGGCCCGACAACTTCGGCAACCTCGCCATGCGCCGCGCCTTCCTCGAACGCGACGGGGCGTGGCTGCGGCACATCGAGGAAGTCTGCGAGGTGCTCAACCTCGAAGAGCAGTCGGCCCACACGACCGCCTACAAGATGTGCTCGCCCATAGGCCGCTTCGGGTCGGGGAGGCCCAGCCCCTTCCACCACGCGAACGAGCTGATCCGCCGCCGTCACGAACTCGACATCGAGGAGCGGCGCGTCGTCCCGCTCGCGCGCGAGCTGGCCTACAGCACGGTCGAGTTCTACCTCGCGCTCGTGGGCGAGCGGGACGCGACGTTCGACACCATCGCCGGCCTCAAGCGCCTGTTCAGCCGCTTCGCCGAGGCGAACCTGATCGCGGCCGACAAGCCGCTCGACGCGCTCTCGACCGAGCAGACGCAGAAGGTCATCGAGCACGTAACGGACGTGCGGGCCGTCGCCGATCAGATCGTCGTGGCGGCCCGCGCGTCGCTGCGGGAGAAGGAGGCGGCCTTCACGGGCGCGCCCGTCCACCGCGAGAACGGCCGGCGCGAGCAGACGGCTCAGGGCAGGAGGCCGACGAGCGGCGGCACGACGAGCTGCGCGCCG
>DATCVD010000285.1:0-2688 GCA_036567125.1 Pyrinomonadaceae bacterium
CGCGAGGAGCGGCCCGCGCCGCGACAGGAGCGCCCGTCGTCTCCGCCGCCGCAGCGCGAGGAGAAGCGTTCGGCCCCGCAGGAGAAGAGCGGCGGGCAGCAGAAGGGCAGCGCCCCGGCCCGCGGGAAGAACAAGGACTACTGAGAAGGTCTGCGGCCGGGGAGAACTCCGACCGAGCGGGGCGACTGACTCGGAAGGGCTTCGACCGGTAGAGACCGCGACCGGGAAGGTCGATGATCAGGTCTTTCGCTTGAGAAGGATTTCGGCTGAGTCTGCCGGCCGCGCGGCCGGCACGACTTCGGACGACGCGCGCCCCTCGAAGGCGCGCGGAGTCCGCGCGACGAACGCGCGCGGCGGTTGACACACCGGGGCATCAATCAACCGCCGCGCGCGCCGCCGCAAAAACGGGCCGGCCGCGACGAACCCTTGAAGGCTTAAAAAAGATGACCGTCACACGCCTCGCCCTGCGCGCCCTCGCCCTCTCGCTCGCCGTCGCCCTCGGCGCTTACCTCTTCGCCCTCGCCACCGGCGCGTAAACACAGCAGCCGCGCAATCCGAAGACGACGGCCGCGCGCAAACCCGCCGCGCCGCGACCGTCACGACGCGGCGACGGGCGGCTCGAAGCAGCGGGGCGAAGAAGAAGAAGAAGCGAGGCGCAAAGAAAGCGGCCGGCTCTGAACTTCAGAGCCGGCCGCTTTTTCAGGTGCGACGAGTTCGTCGCGGGTTGTTTTCAGTTGCGGCGAGTCGGCCGCGGCGCGCCTCCGTGCCGCCGGCGCGCGGCCCTAGTTCGGGCCGAAGCGGAAGACGTACTCGCTGGAGTTGAGGAAGCCGTTAATCATCTCGCGGCGGTTCACGTTCACGTCGCCGGGCGCGCTGATCGCGTTGAGCCACGAGAGGTAGCCGGGCAGGTCGGGCGTGCGCCGCAGGTAGCCGTAATACTGCGTGGCGACGTAGGCGTGGTTGAACTGCCGCGCCGACACCTCCGGGCTTTCGACGATGCGCCGCAAGACCTCGGCCCGCGACGCGCCGCCGTTGAGATCGTTGATGAGCGTGTCGCGCGTGAAGCCGCTGCCGCCCTGCGTCGGCGTCGTGTTGACGTTGGCGAGCAGCGTGTCAACGAACTGCGCGTTCGACGTGCCGTTGTAGCGCGCCGCGAAGGCCGCGCGGGTCACGAACTCGTCGGAGAAGTCGAGCCGCTTGGCGATGGTCTCGGCCGCGGTCTGGCCCGTGACGCGCCGCAGGTCGGCGACGAAGTCGCGGTACTCGGGGAAGAAGTTCGGGTTCTGCGCCGAGCCGAACGCCGCCTTGTGATGGAGGAAGGCGAACTGGCCCTTGAGGCGGTTCTCGTCCGACTCGAAGAAGGAGCGCGAGACCTGAAGGCGGTCGCAGCCGCCCGCCGGCGGCCCCGTCTGCGAGAACGAGTTCTCCGGGTTCGCGCAGGTGGCGAGGATGTTCGTCCACGGCTCTCCGACTTCCGGCTCTCTGGAGAGGAAGTCGAGGTACTGCATGCGGACGAAGAAGCGCGGCGTCTCCGGCCCGTAGGGCAGCGGCGGGCGGACGGGGTTGGTGGTCGGCGGCGCGCTGTCGTCGTCGTTGATCCTCACGGTCGCCGTCGACTGCGCGCCGAGCGTCGCGCCGCGCGGGTCGGCCAGCTCGATCTGGAAGGTCTCCACGCCCTCGACGTGAACGTCGTTGATGAGCGGGATGGTGAAAGTTTTGTTCGTCTCGTTGGGCAAGAAGGTCAGCGTGTCGATGGTGGTGGCGAAGTCGCAGCGCGGCGAGGCCGTGCCCGTCGGCTGTCCCTCGGTCGGCCGGCAGGGCACTTGGGCCTGCGCGTCCGTCTCGGCGATCGTGCGGTACTCGACCGTCGAAGCGCCCGCGATGTCGTCGAGGCGCGTCACCGAGACGGTGACCGAGCGCGAGCCGGTGCCCTCGTTGACTTCGAAGGTCGCGGAGCTGAAGGCGACGGTCGGGGCCGCGCCCGCGAGCTGCGTGACGGTGTGCGTCTGGCCGTTGACGACGATGGTGCCGGTGCGCGTCGCGCCGGTGTTGTTGGCGGCGACCGCGTAGGTCACGCTGTTGATGCCCGCGCCGGTCGCGCCCGTGCTGATCGTGATGAAGTTGGCGTTCGTCGCCGCCGTCCACGCGCACTGCGCGGCGTTGCTGTCGGGGACGACGGTGAAGCGGCCCGTGCCGCCGGCCTGCGCGAACGGGCGGACGGTGGGCGACAGGCCGACGGAGCAGGTGGCGGATTGCGTGACCGTGAAGGTCTGGCCGCTGACCGTGATCGTGCCGGTGCGCGCCGCGCCCGTGTTGTTCGCGGCGACGGTGTAGGTGAAGCTGCCCTGCCCCTGCGCGTTGACGGTCGCGGTGACGTTGGTGATGAACGCGGCGTTCGACGCGACGGCCGGCGCGGGGCAGCCGGCCGCGGTCGTGAAGTTGTCGGTGAACTGGCCGCCGGCCGCGGCGACGTTCTGGCGCGAGGTCTGCGTGAGCGTCACCGCGCAGCTGGTGCTCGACGCGAGCGAGAGCGTGTAGGGGCCCGTCAGGCCGGGCGCGGCCCCGTTGGCGTAGATGCGGTAAGTCCCCGTGACGGGGAGCGTGACGAAGCCGGAGCCGTCGGGGATGCGCGCGTTCGTGCCGCCCGCGCCGTCGTTGTTCTCGTCGATGAGGAAGCCGGCCGGGTCG
>DATCVD010000286.1:0-2362 GCA_036567125.1 Pyrinomonadaceae bacterium
CGCGCGTTGTCGCCCGCGCCCGCGCCGAGCCAGCCCCACGCGAACAGCCCCGCGAGGACGGCCAGCACGACGAGGCCGACCAGCGCGAGCCGCACGAACATCTTGACGGTGCGCCACAGCAGGAGCAGCAGCAAGAGGCCGACGGCGGCGGCGGCGACCGAGATGACGGTGAAAGTCATGGAGTAGCTATTAGCTATTAGCTGTTAGCTCTTAGCTGTTAGCCAAGCCGAGAACCGAAAGCCGAAGCGGAAGGCGTTGGCTGTCTTCCTCGGGCTGAAAGCTAAAAGCTAATCGCTAACGGCTTTCTTGTAGCTCGCGCGCACCACCGTCTTGATGTTGCCGCGGACGTTGAAGTCGCCCTCGATCTCGGCGGCGAGCGGGTCGCATGCCGCGACGAAGTCTTCGAGGATGACGTTGACGACGTGCTCGTGGAAGATTTTCACGTCGCGGAACGAGTTGACGTAGAGCTTCAGGCTTTTGAGTTCGACGCAGCGCTCGTTCGGCGTGTAGCTCAGGCGGATGCTGGCGAAGTCGGGGAAGTCGGAGAACGGGCAGACGCAGGTGAACTCCGGCATCTCGAAGCTGACGGTGATCTCGCGGCCCGCGTACTCGTAGGGGAACGTGTCGAGCGGGTAGAGGCTCATCTCCTCGCGCGGCGTCGGGCGGATGTCGAGGCCCTGCGCGTTCGCGGGCGGCAGTTCCGTGCGGGCGGTCGCCATGTCGTAAGTGATCGCTCCTTGCTGTGTCTGAGTAGGTGAATCTTAACCGAGCCGCTTCGCGCGCGGCAACCGGGCCGACCCGAGCGCGCGCCCGTTACGGCCGGGGGCGAAAAGGCCGGGGCCGCGTTACGTGCGTCGTAACGCGGCCCCGGAGTTGTCGGGAAGCGGGCGGCGTGAGTTCGCGCGCCGCCCGCTTCGTCTGCCTTCGGTCACGGGCCGACCGCGAAGAAGCCGGCGGGCGCCGAGCCGTTGTTGGCCGAGCAGAACGAGGCGGCCGCGGCGGCCTGCGCGTTGACCGACGCGGCGGCCGACGAGCTGTTGCTGATCGGCACGCCGACCGTGCTGCAACTCGCCGACGTGTTGCCGTAGGCGTCCGTCACCCTGACGACGACGAGATAGACGCGGCCGTCGCCTTCGCCGTTACGCTCGCGCCGGAGCTTGAGCGTGCCGACGCCGATGGTGGTCGCGTCGGGCGAGTGCGGGGCCGGGCCGTCGTCCTCGTCGGAGAAGACCGACACCTGATACGCGCCGAGGCCGGGGCAGTTGTCCGAGGCCGAGGCCGCGAGGCCGACGTTGATCAGCGCGTGGTTGAACGGCGGCCCCATCAGCGCGACGGCGACGGACGAGAGCAGCGAGGGCTTCTGCGTGTCCTGCACCGTCACGGTCTGCGTGTCGGTGGCCGTGTTGCCGGCCGCGTCGGTCGCCGTCCAAGTGATCGTGGTCGTGCCCACGGGGTAGGCGGCGTCGAGCGGCTGGTTGTCGCTGCGCGTGCCCGTGACGGACTGGACGGAGCAGTTGTCGTTCGCCGTCGCCGTGCCGGGGTTGACGTTGGCCGAGCAGGAGTTCGGGTCGTTCGGCGCGGTCACGTCGGCCGGGGCCGTGACGGTCGGGGCGGTGTTGTCGACGACGGTGACGACCTGCGTGTCCGAGCCGGTGTGGCCGGCCGCGTCGGTCGCCGTGTAGGTGATCGTCGTCGTGCCGACCGGGTACGGCGCGTTGAGCGGCTGGTTGTCGCCGCGCGTCGCGGTGACGGCGAGGCTGCCTTCGCATGAGTCCTCGGCCGTCGCCGCCCCCAAGTCCGCGACGTTCGCGCTGCACGAAGTCGCGCCGGGGCCGGTGTGGGCGGTCACGTCGGCCGGGGCCGTCACGACCGGGGCGGCCGTGTCGACGACGTTGACGACGACCGTGTCCTGCGACGAGTCGCCCGAAGGATCGGTGACGACGAGCGTGACGGTGTGCGAGCCGAGCGGCAGGGTCGTGTTGAGCGTTTGGCCCGTGCCGAGCGAGGTCGCGCCCTCCTTCCACGCGAAGGTGAGCGGCGTGTCGCCGTCCGGGTCGGACGACAGCGAGCCGTCGAGCGTCACCGAAGCCTGACCCGCGGAGCACTCGACCGTGATGTCGGCCCCGGCGTTGGCGACCGGCGGCTTGTTGCAGCCGCCGTCGGTGTGGCCGCCCGTCTCGGTGTGGCCCGCGAGCTTCCAGAAGTCCTTGCCCGAAGCCGGCGAGGATTCGATCACGAGGCCGATCTCGTAATCGCCCTGCTGCTCGACGCCGAACAGGAAGCGCAGGTTGACGGACGCGCCCGGCGCGAGCGGCGCGGCCAGCGTGACCGTGCCGGCGGCGAGCGACGAGTTGAGGCCGCC
>DATCVD010000287.1:0-3606 GCA_036567125.1 Pyrinomonadaceae bacterium
CGCAAAACAGTCATCGAATTGTTGTAATAGGTTTAACGGCGGCGCCTATCGTTCGTGGGCGTGGACGGCGGCGGGACTCGTCCGGCCGCCGCGCGAAACGACACGAAAAGCCTCGGACAATCCGAAAGGACTTTGCATGAAACCCGCTCTCTTTGCAGGCGCCGCCGTCGCCGCCGCGCTCGCGGCCGTCGCCCTCTCGGCGTCGACGTTCGTTTCGTCCGCGCAGGACTTCCGCGACAACCTCCGCACCTTCGCGCAGGACGGCAACGCGGCCAACGCCAGCCCTTCGGCCCGCCTGCTCCGGCAGGGGCGCGATCTGATCGACGCCGAGGACTGGGCCAAGGCCGTCGAGACGCTCCGCGGCTTCCTCTCGCAGTACCCGCGCGACCGCGAGGCCGACGCCGCGCTCTACTGGTACGCCTACGCGCTCGGCAAGCAGAACCGCCCGGCCGACGCCGTCAAGATGCTCCGCCAACTGCTCGTCGCGCACCCGCGCTCGAACTGGGCCGACGACGCGCAGGCCCTGCTCGCGCAGCTCGACCCGAAGGCCGCGGCCAACTACATCGAGGATCAGAACTGCGAGCTGCGGATCGTCGCGCTGCAATCGCTCTTCGAGAACAGCCCGGAGCGCGCCATGCAGTACGCCCGCCAAGTGCTCGCGGCGGACGACGCGGCGGCGACGCGCTGCCGGCTCAAGGACGCCGCCGTCGGGATGATCGCCAGCCACGGCGGGGCGCAGGCGCTGCCGATCCTCTTGGAGATCGCGCGCAACCAGCAGGCCGCGCCGCGGATCAGGCTCACCGCCATCCACTGGCTCGGCGAGAAGGGCGGCCCCGGAGCCTTCGACGAACTCACGCGCCTCTACGACGCCGAGCGCGAGCCGAGGATCAAGGAGCAGCTGCTCCACGCCTTCGGCGACACGGAAGACCCGCGCGGCCGCGCCAAGCTCCTGCAGATCGCGCGCAACACGTCCGAGACCGTGAAGTTCCGCAACAACGCGATCCACTGGCTCGGCGAGCGCGAGCAGTCGGCCTACGACGATCTCCTGCAAATCTACAACTCGGATCAGACCCCCGAAATCCGCCGCCAGCTCGTCCACGCCTTCTCCGACATGAAAGACCCGCGCGCCCTCCAGAAGCTGTTGGAGATCGCCCGCGGCACGTCGAACGAGAGCGTCGAGCTGCGCCGCCACGCGATCCACTTCCTCGCCGACAAGAACAACGAGGCTTACATCGACGAGCTGATGCGCATCTTCGAGACCGACCCGAGCGTCCAGATCAAGCAGCGGGTCTTGCACGCCTTCAACGACATGAAGAGCCCGCGCGCGCGCGCGAAGGTGGCCGAGGTGGCGCGCGGCCAGAACTTCCCCGCCGAGCTGCGGCGCACGGCCATCCACCTCTACCTCGACGACAAGGACGACCCGCAGTCGGTCGATCTCGTCATCTCGCTCTACGACTCGGAGCGGTCGGTCGAGATCAAGCGCGCGCTCCTGCACGCGCTCGGCGAGTCGAAGCAGAAGGCGGCGCTGCGCAAGCTGATGACCATCGCGCGCAACCAGACGGAGCCGGTCGAACTGCGCCGCACGGCCGTCCACGCCATCGGCGAGAGCAAAGACCCGGAGGCGCAGCGGTTCCTCGAAGAACTGCTCAAGCCGTAAGGCGGAAGCGGTGAGCGCGGAACGACCGAGCGACAGGCTGCGAGACAGCGGCCCGCGGCCCGTCGCTCGTCAACACCGTTCCGCGCCCATCATTCCCGGCTCATCGTCCCGCGTTACGCGTTCGCCGTTCCCTCTAACCGCCCGCACCCGAAAGGAATCTTTAAGTCATGCGTCACACGTCTTCTTCCGCGTCCCTCCTGTTGGCGCTCCTGCTGGCCTGCGCGTCGTCGGCGTGCGCGAAGGGCACGAACCTCGTGGCCGGCGTCGAAACGGGCGCGGCCGCCGAGGCGGCCGCCGGGCCTGATGCGGCCGCGCAGGATCGGGCGGGCGTCAGCCCGCAGAGCTTCGTGCAGGTCACGGAGGGCGCAGACCTCGCCGCCCGGCTCGAAGCCGCCGCGCGGCGCGCGCGCGCCGACAACGTGCGCGGGCCGTACTGGACGGTTTACACCTTCGACGTGCGGCCGGGCGTCGCCGTCGATCCCGGCGGCGGCTCGTTCCACGGCAGTATGAACAGCTACGGCGGCACGCACGTCTTCACGGGCACGAACGCGGCCGGCGTGACGGTCGAGACGCGCAACCTCGGCCTCTTCCTGCTGCGCGACGCCGGGGCCGCCGCCGTCAAGCGGCTGGAAATTTACAACCTCGACCGGCGGCGCGAGTACGCCGGCCACCCCGTCTACGCGGTCGGCCGCGCGGGCAACGAGGAGAGCATCAATTTTTTGCGCGGGCTGGTGGAGTCCGGCCCGCAGTCTTCGGCCGACAAGCCGGGCCTGCTCGCCGAGCGCGCCGCGCTCTCCATCGCGCTGCACGACGACGCGCGCGTCACGCAAGTGCTGAAGACGTTCGTCCGCGCGTCGCAGAGCCAGCGCGTGCGGCAGGCGTCCGTCTACTGGCTCGGTCAGGCGGGCGGCGAGACGCAGTTCCTCGCAGACCTCGTGCGCAACAACTCGGAGCCGGTGCAGTTCCGCAAGTCGGCCGCCCACGCCATCGGCGCGAGCCGCGACCGCGCCGCCCTCGCTACGCTCCAGTCCCTCTATGAGGCGATCAGTGAGCGCGAGATCAAGAAGGCAATCGTCCACTCGGCCTCCGACAACGAGGACAACCAGACGGCGCTCGCCTTCCTCCTGCGCGTGGCGAAGAACGACCCCGAGCGCGAGGTGCGCAAGGCCGCCATCCACAGCCTCGGCGATCTCAAAACCGACGCGGTCGTGGACGAGCTGATGAAAATCTTCTCGTCCGATCAGGACTTGGAGGTCAGGAAGACCGTGCTGCACGCGCTGTCCGACGCGGGGAGCGCGCGGGCCGAGGCGAAGCTCTTCGAGATCGCGCGCGATCAGAATCAGCACGTCGAGCTGAGGAAGCACGCCATCCACATCGTCGGCGACCGCAAGTCCGGCGGCGCGGTCGCCGAACTCATCCGCCTCTACGACTCGGATCGCACGCGGGAGGTGCGCCGCACGATCCTGCACGCGCTCGCCGAATCCAAAGACGAGCGCGCGGAGAACAAGCTGTTCGAGATCGCGCGCGCGGCCGACGAACCCGAACTGCGCCGGCACGCCATCCACATGATCGGCGAGCGCGTCGGCCGCCGCAGCCTTGAGCTGTTGCGCGAGACGGTCGAGAGCAACTCGGCCGACACGCAGGTGCAGGTGCAGGCCGTCCACGCCATCAGCGAGCGCCCGGCCGAGGAGGCCGTCCCGCTCCTCATCAAGATCGCCAAGACGCACCCGAACCAGCAGGTGCGCCGCATCGCCGTCCACCAGTTGGGCGAGTCGGGCGACCCGCGCGCGCTCGAATTCTTCCGCGAGGTCTTGTCTAAGCAGGAATGACGGCCGGCGTCGCGCGCGGCGGCGCGGGGTTCGCGCGCGGTCGGAAGAAGGCGCGGGCGGCGTCGGGCGAAGGCGACGACGGGGGCTTGAGCCGCAGGGATTTTCCGCGCGGCGCGGCTC
>DATCVD010000288.1:0-7183 GCA_036567125.1 Pyrinomonadaceae bacterium
AGGCGGCCCGCGCGCGGGCCGCCGCGGAAAATCTTCGACTAAATTGCGCCCGGTTAATGTTTTGGCTTTAGACTTTCCGATTTTTTGTTGTATCTTTTAGGGTTGGTACGCTTCCGGGAGTCTCGTGTCCAGGTCGCGGCATGGCTGTAGCCCCCTTCTCGACCGTGCTTTTCCTGCTCAACTTGAAGCCTCCCGACGCCCGCGCGCCGGCGTCTGCGAATGTCTGTCCGCGACCTTGAACCTGACTCGGAATAGAACGGAAAATAGATGGCCTTAAAATCACTCTTCAGCCTGTTCTCAAGCGACCTTGCGATTGATCTCGGCACGGCCAACACGCTCGTCTACGCGCGGGGGCGCGGCATCGTCGTCTCGGAGCCTTCCATCGTCGCCATCAACAAGGTGACGAACACGCCCGAGGCGGTCGGCAAGGAGGCGAAGGAGATGCTGGGGCGCACGCCCGGCAACATCGTCGCCATCCGCCCGATGAAGGACGGCGTGATCGCCAACTTCGAGGTGACGGAGAAGATGCTCCAGCACTTCATCCGCAAGGCCCACAACGGCAAGTCGTGGGTCTCGCCCCGCGTCGTCATCGGGATACCTTCCGAGATCACGCAGGTCGAGCGCCGCGCCGTCGAAGACTCGGCCTACCGCGCGAAGGCGAGCGAAGTCTATCTCGTCGAGGAAGCGATGGCCGCGGCCATCGGCGCGGGCCTGCCGATCACCGAGCCGCACGGCAACATGATCGTCGACATCGGCGGCGGCACGACCGACATCGCCGTCATCTCGCTTTCGGGGATCGTCTACTCGCGCGCCGTGCGCGTCGCCGGCAACGAGATGGACGAGGCGATCACGCAGTACATCAAGCGCAAGTACAATCTGCTGATCGGCGAGCGCACGGCCGAGGCGATCAAGATCGAGCTGGGCAGCGCCTTCCCGCTCGACGAGGCGCTCTCGATGGACGTGCGCGGCCGCAACCTCATCGAAGGCATCCCCAAAACGATCACGATCACGGACGACGAGGTGCGCGAAGCACTCGCCGACTCGGTCTCGACCATCGTCAACGCCGTCCGCGTCGCGCTGGAGCGCACGCCGCCGGAACTTTCGGCCGACATCGTCGAGCGCGGCATCGTGCTGACGGGCGGCGGCGCGCTCCTGAAGAACCTCGACAAGCGGCTCTCCATCGAGACGGGCCTGCCCGTCTCGGTCGCCGAAGACCCGCTCTCGTCGGTCGTCCTCGGCGCGGGCAAGATGCTCTCCGACTTCAACCTCCTCAAGCGCGTCAAGTGGGACAACACGCTGACGAGCGGAACCTAAAAGCAGAGGTTAGAGGTTAGAGGCTAGAGGTCAGTGTTTGAAAGCTGATTTGCCTAACCTCTAACCTCTAGCCTCTAGCCTCTTTACCGTGCCTATCCAGCGCACCCAACGAGAAATCCGGCAGCGGGCACCGGCGTGGCTCGTGGCGCTGCTGGCGTTGAGCTTCGCCATGGCTACGTTCTCGGCGCGCGATCAGGCGACGCAGGAGCGCAAAATCCGCGTCTGGGCGCAGGCCGCCGCGATGCCCGTGCAGTCGCTCTTTTCGGGCGCGTCGGGCGGCGTCGGCGGGCTGTTCCAGTACCTCGGCAACATGCGCCGGGCCGCGGGCGAGAACGAGACGCTGCGACAGCGTCTGGCCGAGACCGAGGCCCGGCTGCGCGAGACGGAGGCGGCGCGCGCCGAGAACGAGCGCCTGCGCGGCTTGCTCGACCTGAGGGAAGGCAAGGAGTTCGGGGCGGTGGCGGCGCGCGTCGTCGCTCGCGACCCGTCGCAGTGGTTCGACTCGGCCATCATCAACCGCGGCTCGTCCTCCGGCATCGAAGTGAACATGCCGGTGGTCACGTCCGAAGGCGTCGTCGGGCGCGTCGCGGCGGTCAGCCCCGTCAGCGCGCAGGTCATGCTCTTGACGGACGAGCGCGCGGCGGCGGGCGCGGCCGTCGGGCAACTGGGCGGCGGGGGCACGGCGAACTCGCTCGGCTCGGTGCGCGGCTTCGGCGCGAACGGCCTGCTCGACATGCGCTACGTTTCGGGACTCGATCAGTTGCCGCCCGTCGGCACGCCCGTCCTGACGACCGGCCAAGACGGCATCTACCCGGCGGGGCTGAAACTCGGCGAGGTGGTCGAGGCGAAGGCCGGCACGGCGACGACCTCGCACGAGATCAGGGTGCGGCCGAGCGCGCGCCTCAACTCGCTCTCCGAGGTCGCCGTGCTGCTCTACCGCCCGCCCCCGCGCGCCGTCCCGACGCCGACGCCGTCGCCTTCAACGCAGCAGAGGAACGAGAGCAAGGGGAAGTAGATCGTGACCCGTCAGTCGTAGATCGTGAATGGATAAAAAAGCCGCCCCTCCTGCTCACGCTTTACGACTCGCGGTTCGCGGTTCACGAGTATGAAATTCAAGATCGCCATCGTCGTCGCGCTCGCGGTGGTGTTGCAGACGACGCTGCGGAACCTGCCGGGCGTCGGCCAGTGGCTCGTCCACGTCGATCTGCCGCTCGTCGTGGCGACCTACTTCGCGCTGCGGCGCGACGTGGTCGGGGCGATGCTCGCGGGCTTCGCCGCGGGGCTGGCGACCGACGTGTTCAGCTCGGGGCTGCTCGGCGCGAACGCCTTCTCGAAGACGCTCGTCGGCTACCTGATCGCGGCGCTCGCCACGCGCGTCTCCTTAGACAACCCGGTGGTGCGGATCCCGGTCATCGCCGGCGCGGCCGCGCTCGACGCGGTCGTCTTCGTCATGCTCCACCGCATCCTCGGCCAGCCGCCGCTCGCCCCCTTCGCCGAGGCCACGGCCTACAAGCTGATCGGCACGACCGTCGCCGGCACGTTCATCTTCTACCTGCTCGACATCTTCTTCAGCGACCGCGCGCGCCAGCGCAGGCACTTCGCCTTCCGCCGCCGCGCCGCGCGCCGCAGCACTTTGGTCAGGAGGTAAGTCGTGGAAAGGAGCCGTTAGCCGTTAGCCGTTAGCCGGAAGAAGACGGCTCGCAGCTTTCGCCTTCGTTTTGGTTTTGCTGACAGCTAACGGCTAACGGCTAACGGCTCCTTTCCACGATTGGCGAGCCATGAAATTCGAGGACGAATCGCAAAACCTGCGGCTGCGGCTGCGGATCATTCAGGTCGTGGTGCTGGTGCTGCTGGCCGTGCTGGGCACGCGGCTCTACTTCCTGCAAGTCGTCAACGGCGCGTACTACGCCGAGCGGGCCGAGAACCAGCGCGTGCGGCTGCTGCCCATCCCCGCGCCGCGCGGCGTCATCTTCGACCGCCACGGCAAGATACTCGTCGACTCGCGGCCCATCTACAACGTCATCCTCTCGCGCGAGGAGATGAAGAACCGGGACTACGCGGCGCTGGTCGAGCCGCTCTCGGCCGAGCTGGGCGTCGATCCGGAAATCTTGCGCGAGCGGTTCGACGAGCTGAAGTCGCAGCCGGCCTTCGAGTCGATCATCATCAAGCAGAACGCGACGCCGGCCGACATCGCGTGGGTCGAGGCGCATCAGGGCATCGACCACCCGGAGCTGCGGATCGAGCGGCAGCCGCAGCGGCGCTACCCGGAGGACGGCGTGCTCGCGCACGTGCTCGGCTACGTCGGCGAGGTCAGCCCCAAGCAGTTGGAGAAGTACAAGGAGAGCGGCCGCTACAAGGTGCGCCCCGAAGGCGGCATGGCGGGCGAGGAGTTCCGCGCGGGCGACATCGTCGGGCAGGAGGGACTCGAAGCCGTCTATGATTATCACCTGCGCGGGCGCGACGGCTACCGCAAGGTGATCGTCGACAGCCGCGGGCGGATTCAGGAGACGGTCGAGACGGTCGAGCCGCAGCCGGGTCAGGACATGGTCACGACCATCGATCTCGACATGCAGCTGCAGGCCGAGGAGCAGCTGAAGAACTCGCCGTCGGGCCGCGGCGTGCTCGTCGCGCTCGATCCGAACAACGGCGAAATCCTCTCGCTCGCCTCCGCGCCGTCCTACGACCCGAACGTCTTCTCGCAGAACGTCATCTCGCGCGAGACGCGCAAGGAGATCGCCGCCCTGTTCCGCGATCCCAAGACGCCGATGGTCAACCGCGCGATCTCCGGCCGCTACCCGCCCGGCTCGACGTGGAAGATACCGATGGCGATCGCCGGGCTTGAGCAGGGGCAGATCACGATCAAGAACTCGAACTTGGTGTGCGGCGGCGGCATCACCATCGGCAACAAGTTCACGCGCTGCATGGGCAGCCACGGCTCGCCGGAGCTGCGCTACGCGATCCAGAAGTCGTGCGACGGCTACTTCTACCGCCTCGGCCTCAAGATGGAGCTTGAAGGCATCCAGAAGATGGTCGCGGACTACGACCTGAACCGGCGGACGGGCGTCGATCTGCCGCACGAGTTGATCAGTTGGACTCCGTCGCGCGAGATGAAGCGGCGCTTCAACCCGCGCGACCCGGAGTGGCGCGACATCGACACCGTCTACGCCTCGTTCGGGCAGGTGCACGACTTCGTCACGCCCATCGCGCTGGTGCGCACCATCGCGGGCATCGCCAACGGCGGCAAGTTCTACATCCCGCACCTGCTCAAAGAGGTGCGGGAGACGGCGGCGGTCGGTGACCCGGCGCGCGCCGACACCTACCGCCCCGCGCGGCCCGCGCTCTCCTACGACCAGTTCCGCGCGCAAGACCCGGCGGTGCAAAAAGACAACCGGCCGAACCCGAAGGTCGTCACCTTCAAGCCCGAGAACCACCACTTCGTCGTCGAGGGCATGTGGAACGTGGTCAACGACGCGGGCACGGGGACGGCCGTCCGGATCGACGGCTTCGACGTGGCGGGCAAGACCGGCACGGCGCAGGTCGTCTCATTGGGGAAGGACGTGGGCGAGAACAAGGATCACTCGTGGTTCGTCTCCTTCGCGCCGGCCTACAAGCCGGAGATCGCGATGGTCGCGCTCATCGAGAACGTCGGCTTCGGCGGCAAGTTCGCCGCGCCCGCCTCGCGCATGGTCATCGAGGAGTTCTACCGCAAGACGCGCGGCGACTACCCGCCCGGCTCGCTGCTGCTCGCCAAGAAACAGCAGCAGGGCGACGGGGCGGTCGCCCGCAGGCCGTGGCAGCCGGCGGCCGCCGCCCTGTCGGTTGACGAGGACTAAAGCCGCGCGCCGGCGCACAACGCCCGGCGCGCGATCAACATCCGACTGCCGACAGCCGTTTGCCTGACTGCCGGTTGCGGTAGCCAACGGCTAACAGCTAATCGCTAACAGCTTCCCATGATTTTCGAGTCCCGCCGCTTCCGCGACTTCGACTGGCTGCTGACCGCGCTGGCGGTCGGCATCGTCGCGTTCGGCACGTGGCAGATCTACAACGCGCAGCCGACCGAGGGCTACTGGAAGAAGCAGGTGATCGGGCTGGGCGTCTCGCTCGCGGCGATGTTCGCCGTCGCCTTCACCGACTACCGCAAGCTCGTCCACTTCGCGCCGGCCTTCTACGCCTTCGGCCTCCTCCTGCTCGTCCTCGTCCTCATCCCCGGCATCGGCCTCCGGATCAACGGGCAGCAGGCGTGGATCAGGATGCCGGTCGTCGGCCAGTTCCAGCCCTCGGAGTTCGTCAAAATCCCGACGGTGCTGATGCTCGCCTACTACTTCGGCCGCGTCCGCCAGCGCACGCTCGCTTGGCGCGAGATACTCGTCGGCGTCGGCATCCTCGCCCTGCCCGTCGGCCTGATCCTGTTGGAGCCGGACTCGGGGCAGGCGATCACCTACTTCCCGCTGCTCGTCGTCGTCCTGTTCCTCTCGTCGATCAGGATGTGGCTCGTGATCGCGTCGCTGGCGCTCTCGGTCGTGCTGATCCCGGCGGCCTACGTGGTCGGCGTCAAGACGGGCAAGATCAAGAACTACCAGCAGCAGCGCATCCAAGTCATCCTCGACCCGGAGAGCGCCGACCGGCGCGGCTACGGCTACCACACTTGGCAGTCGATGGTGACGGTCGGCAAGGGCGGCATCACGGGCGCGGGCGCGACGACGGACGAGTTCTCGCAGAGCCGCCTGAAGTTCCTGCCCGAGCCGCACACCGACTTCATCTTCGCCGTGACGGCCGAGACGACCGGCTTCGTCGGCTCGATCCTGCTGCTCTTGGCCTACGCCGTCCTGCTCACGCGGCTGCTCTCGAACGCCAAGCGCGCGCCCGACCGGACGGGGATGCTCGTCATCATGGCGATCGTCGGCGGGCTGGCCTTCCAGATTTTCATCAACGTCGGGATGGCGTTGGGACTGCTGCCCGTCATCGGCGTCCCGCTGCCGCTGATGAGCGCGGGGCTGTCCTCGGTGCTCGCCACCTTCATCGCCATCGGCTTCGCCGTCAGCGTCCAACTCCGCCGCTTCGTCAACTGACGCGCCGAAGCGACTCGCGCAAAACAAACGGGGCCGAGATCGACTGATCTCGGCCCCGTTTGTTTTGCGCGCCGCGGCGCGCGCCGCGGGCCGCGGCTCAGGACTTCTTCGACGCATTCTTCACGCAGGCTTCGCGGGCGGCTTGGCGGGCGCGGGCTTCACGTCCTTCGGATTGACGGTGGGCGTCGCCATCGGCGGCTCGCCTCCGGCGGGCGCGATCCACAGCTCGACGGTCGGCTGCTCGCGGTAGCCGCCGACGCCTGAGAGCGTGCGCTCGCCCGGCATCTTGCGGACGTTGATCGTGTAGTCGGTCGCGTTATCGGCGGCCCGCTGCGCGTCGTCGGGCCGGCTCGCGCGCCCGCCGTAGGCGATCAGGTACCCTTGCGCGGTCGGGTCTTGCTGGAGCGCGAGCACCCACTTGTCGAGCTGCGCCTTGTTCGCGGAGAGATCGGCCGTCACGTACTCGCCGAACTTGGCGGCGGGCACGCCCTTCTTCGTGACGGTGATCGTGCAACTGCTTGCGGTCGCGCACTCGCGCGCGAAGCCGCCCACGTCAACCGTCGCGGTAATCGTCTGCCCGCCGACGCCGGCCGTCTCGACCTTGATCGTCGAAGTGCCCTGCCCCGAGGAGATCGAGCCGGCCGAGACCGTCCAGTTGAAGGTCGGCGTCACGCCGGGGTCGCCGCCCGACACGTCCGCCGTGTACGCAGGCTCCTCGCCCTCGCCCGCGCTGTCGGGGCAAGAGACGCGGACGACGGGGCACTGCGAGGGGCTGGGCGTCGGCTGCCGGGGGCGCGGCT
>DATCVD010000289.1:0-2188 GCA_036567125.1 Pyrinomonadaceae bacterium
CTTCGACGCGCCGACGCCCGCCGACACCTGCGGCGCAATCGCCCCGACGACCTGCGAATCGACGAGCGCCGCCAGCATCAGCAAGCACGCGCACAGGACTGCGAGGCCGCGCGCGGGGCTGTCGGGCTGCGCGGCTTCCCCGCCGGCTGTCACGGTCGAACTCATCAGTTTTTACGATTCGTCAAGCGAAGGATCGTCGAACTCGTGAGAAGGAAAGCTCGCCGCGCGGCCGTCGCAAACGCGCGGCCGGATCGGCCCGCCGACACCGCCCGCACCCTCGACGCGCGAACGGCCCGCATCTTCGCGTGCGCTAAAACTCTTGTCAACCGCCCTCCCGAAAATCTGCTACGAGCCACGCGCCCGCGTTGTTCTCCGCTCGCGGCACGTCACGCGGCCGGGCTGACTTCCGCCGGCCGCCGCGCGAGCGCCGATCCGGCTTTGGGCGTGGCCTTGAGTTATACTCCGCGGGCGTCCCTCGCGGGGCGGTTGAACGAGGCGCTCGACCGCGGCGATCTCGCGCTCGCTGTCAAACGTCACGACTCGGGATCACATTCGGGAGGACTTGAGAACCTTGATTCACTCACGCCGCGTGCCGCGCCGCCTCGTCGTCGCTTCCCTTCTCATTTCGTCGTTCGCGTCGGGCGCGTGCGCGCGGCAGTCCGGCGCGTCGGAGTCCGCGCGGGCCGACGCGAGCCTGCCGGCGGCGAATCAGGCGGCGGCCGGGGCCGTGCTGCGCGACCTGCCGGAGAAGATCGACGCGGGCGCGAAATACATCTTCTACCTGCACGGCCGGATCGTCGAGGTTCAGGGCGTGCGCCCGCGTCACGAGCAGCACGGCTTCTACGAGTACGAGGAAATCCTGCGCGCCCTCGCCGCGCGCGGCTTCACGGTCGTCAGCGAGCCGCGCCCGGCCGACACGGAGCACGTCGCGTACGCGCGCAAGGTCGTCGCTCAGATCGAGCGGCTGCTCGCGGCCGGCGTGCCGGCGCGCAGCGTCACCGTCATCGGCGCGTCGAAGGGCGGGGGCATCGCGGTCTTCACCTCGACGCTGCTCAGGAACCGCGACGTGAACTTCGTCGTCCTCGCGGGCTGCGGCAGCGGCGGGCCGTACCGCACGAACAAGGTCGATCTCCACGGCCGCGTCCTCTCGATCTACGACACGAAAGACGAGTACGGCGGCGACGGCGGGCGCGGCGTGAGCTGCTCGAAGTACTACAAAAATTCGACGGGCCTCAAGCAGAGCAGCGAGATCGAGGTCAAGCTCGGCGTCGGCCACGGCCTGCTCTACAAGCCGTTCAAAGAGTGGGTCGATCCGGCGGTCGCGTGGGCCAACGGCCGTTAGCGCCGGCCCGCGCGGGCTGCGGGCGGCGAACCGCGGCGCGCGAGTTCGGCTATAATCGCCCGCGAAGCTCGACCGAAGCGCGCGAGACGGAGAAGCCGCCCCGCTTGACTGACGAAAAAATCCGCTGGCGGTGGGGCGCGCTCGCCGGGGCGTTGATGTCCGCGCTCGCCCTCCTGCCGCAGGCGCAGCTCCAGATCGCGCGCGGGGCCGACTGGCAAGGCTCTTACGCCTACTTCTACACGGACGAGCCGGCCTACGCCGCCTACCTGAACGCCCTCATCGACGGACGCCCGCGCAAAAGCGACCCCTACACCGGACGCGACGACTCAGTTGACAGCCCTCTCGCCGAGACGCTCTTCTCGATCCAGTTCGCGCCCGCCTACCTGCTCGCCGCCCCGGCGCGCGTCTTCAACCTCTCGGCCGCGACCGTCTTCATCCTGCTGATGCCGCTCGTCGCCTTCGCCGCGTCGCTCGCCCTCTACTGGCTCGCGTGGTCTGTCTCGCGCGACCGATGGTTGGCGTTCGCGTCCGTCTTCGTCGTGCTCTGCCTCGGCGCGGCCGTGTCGGGTCAGGGCTGGGTGGCGAACGCCTTCGGGCAGCCGAGCGCGTACGTCTTCCTGCCGTTCCTGCGCCGCTACGTGCCGGGCGTGCCGCTCGTCTTCGTCTTCGCCTTCTGCACTGCTGCGTGGCACGCGCTCTCCGCGGCGTCGGGGCGGGCGAGACTCGCGGCCGCGCTCCTCTCCGGCCTCCTCTTCGCGCTGCTCGTCTACTCCTACTTCTACCACTGGACTGCGGCCGCCGCCTTCCTCGCCTGCCTCGCCGCCGGCTGGCTCGCCGCGCGGCCTG
>DATCVD010000290.1:0-8252 GCA_036567125.1 Pyrinomonadaceae bacterium
CGTCACGGTCGAGATCGTGACGCCGCGCGGCCCGCGACGCCTGACGGTGCGGCCCACGGGGCGCGAGACGGCGACGATCATCCCGCTGCCCGCGCGGCCGTCCGCCGTGCGCGTCGACCCGCAGGACGCGATCCTGAACGAGGCCGAGGCCGCCGGCGAACAGAGGAAAGTCGCGGCGCGTTAGTTACGCGTGCGCCCGTCGAACAGGTAATTCAGCCAGTTCGTGTAGCCGGGCTCATCCGGGTCGCGTTGCAGGTAGCCGAGGTACTGCATGGCGACGAACGCGCCGTCGAACTCTTCGGCATCGATCTCGCGGCTCTCGACGATTGTCCGCAGGACTTCGGCGCGCGGCCGGCGCGGAAAGTCGAAGAACAGCCGTTAGCTGTTAGCCGGACAACCAGAGGGAGTTGCGAGTGAAAAGGCGGGAGGCGGTCTGATCTTGACCGCCTCCCGCCTTTGGTTTTGCTAACGGCTAATCGCTAACAGCTAACGGCTACTCCTCCGCCGAGCTGTCGTCTTCGCCCTCGGACTTGCCGGGCGTGCGTCCCGGGTCGCCCGAACCTAAATCCTTTTCGCCGCCGGGGATCGTAGTGCTGTCGTGACCGACTTGGCTGTCGTCTTCCCTGTCCCTATCGCCCATGTGGCCTGCCCCTCCGCGTCTTCGTGGTTAAGATTTGGCGTCGAGTATAAAGCCGCCGGGCGGATTCGTACAGGCGCACGACTTATTTGCGCGCCGCCCGCACTCTCTCGGGGACGAATCACGCGTGAATGGGTGTGGCCGCGCATCGCCGTTGACATCCGCAGGGCGTCGATGTATAAGTCACGCCCCCGGTTTTCCCGCGCTGGCGACGGGCCCTCCCGCTCGTTCCAATTTGACAAAGGAGTTCCCGATGAAAAGAGTTCTCTCGGCCGCGATACTTGCCCTTTCAATCCTCAGTTACTCCGCCCCGACCCTCTCGACGGCCCAGACGCAGGGCCAATTAGCCGAAGGCAGATTCTCGTTCTCGACCGCGGACGGCGTGACGAGGTTCGTCGAATTCAGCGCCGCGGGCAACGGCGAAGGCGGAGCCTCGGGCGGCATGACTTTCAACGACACGTCGAGGATACCGGACGACGACAACGACGGCGACCCGCCGCCCCGCCCGGCTCCGGGGCCGACGGAGTTCTACATCAAGGCCGCGTTCGACACCATGACGGTGGTCGACAACCGCGAGCTCAAGGGCGGCGTCGTCGCGGTCATGGGCGGCGTCGTCAGGGAGTCGAGTCACAAGAGCTACGTCGGCCGCTGGGTGCAACTGGTGGTCGAGGACAACGCGGACAGTCGGCTGCCCGACCGGCTGAGCTGGGGGCTTTGCCGGGTGGAGCCGGGCGGCTGGGTTCCGTCAGACTATGATCGGGAGTTTACCGACAAGGAGATCGACAAGGGGGCGTCCATGAGCTGGTGGGCGACGGACGCCGAGCGGAAAGACGACGTCGGCATACCCTCCCGGAGCGTCATCCCCGGCCAGTCGAAGGGCTGCAATCTCTTCCCGGCCAGGGCCTACGACTTCGATTACATCAACGCGGCCAAGTGGGAGGGCGACATCGTCGTGCGACCCTAGCGCCCGTCCGCCGAACGAACCCCCTCGCACGCCGCACGGTTAAAAGCGTCTGGGCGCGTCACATGAAAGTGTGGCGCGCCCAGACGCTTTCGCGCATCCCGGCCCGAAGAAAAAGGGCGGGAGCAAGCCCGCCCTCGTCCGCCTCGCCTCAAGCCGGCTCGGCTGAGCGCCTCGAAGTTGATGAAGAAGCGGTAGACGCCCGGCCGCACGACGCCGAGGCTGAAGTTGACGTTGAGGCCGTCGCCCGGCCTGAGCGGCCGCGCGAGCGTGACGGTCGCGGCCGAGAGCGTCGAGTTCCGGCGGCCGCCGAGCAACTTGCGCGGGCGGCAGTTCGAGCGTCAGACCGGCGGCGAAGGGAGGCAAAGATTTTTGGGGCAGCCTTTCGGCGAGCGGGCCGGATTCTAAAAGGAGGCGCGGGGCGGGGCAAGGGTGAGAAGCTTCTCACCGTGGGGAGACGAACGCGCCGCGGCGGAGAGCGCGGCGCGCGTCCGAGGACGCTGCCAACGCTACTCCGCCGCGGCGCGCGACGGGCGGCCGGGGCGCGCCGCTAGGGGGCGAGCCAAGCGGCGAACCGCAGCCAGTGTTCCGAGCCGAGGAGGAAGAGTCGCAGCGGGTGCGCCGCGACGAGAAGCAGGACGGAGGCGGCGAAGACTCTGTTGAGCTTGCCGTGCTTCGCCGTGTGCCAGCCGAGGCAGGCGAGCGCGGCGAGGAGGGGCACGCCGAACGCCCAGTGAAGCATGAACTGCGGGGCCACGACGGGCAGGCGGAAGAGCGCCGCCGGCACGAAGGCGATGGCGGTCATCAGCATCAGGGTCTTGTGCTCCGTCGGGCGCTTCCGGTAGTAGACCGCCGCGGCGAAGAAGACGACGAACAGCATCATGTCCAGCGCGGGGAGCACGAAGAACGAGTGCGGGTTGATGCCCGGCGGGGCCGCGCCGCGGACGAGCTGCGCGTCGTAGGCCGTCGCCATCCCGACGACGACGACGAGCGCCGCGAGCGCCACGCCGACCATCCCCGTCGTCATGTGCAGCCGGACGTTCTTCGTGCGGATGAGCGCGATCTGCGCCGAGAAGTAAACGACCCACAGCGTCATCACTAGGGCGTGCGCGTGCACGAGCCGGTTGGCTACGGCCGGGACGTCGAAGAAGGCGCTGAAGTAGTAAGACCTGAAGTACCCGACGAGGACGACGAGCGGGAAGATGATCGCGGCGGCAAGGAACAGACGCCGATCCGAGGGGCGCCGCAGCCGACTGTGATCCGCAGGACGCCGCAACGTGTTGGCGTTGGGGCGCTGCAACGTGTTCGCGTTAATCGCCATAAGAATTTCCCTCCGACTCCATACGCGGAAGTCGGAGGGAAATTCGGATCACGCGCGGGCGGCGAAAAAGCCCCGCCCCTTCAGGGCTGCATGACGATCTTGATGCAGTTGTCCTGCTTGTGCTTGAAAATCTCGTAGCCGGCGGGCGCGTCGGCGAGGCGCATCCGGTGCGTGATGACGAAGGACGGATCGATCTCGCCCTTCTCGATTCTTTCGAGGAGCGGGCGCAGGTACTTGTGGACGTGCGTCTGCCCCATCTTGAACGTGAGGCCCTTGGCGAAGGCCGCGCCGAAGGGAATCTTGTCGAGGAAGCCGCCGTAAACGCCGGGGACGGAGACCGTGCCGCCCTTGCGGCACGAGTTGATCGCCTGACGCAAGGCGGTCGGCCGGTCGGTCGCCAGCATCAGCGCGGCCTTCGCGCGATCCACCCACGCGCCGAACGACCCCATCCCGTGCGCCTCCATGCCGACGGCGTCGATGCACGCGTCAGGCCCGATGCCGCCGGTCATCTCCTTGAGCTTGTCGAACACGTCCTCGTCGTAGAAGTTTAAAATCTCCGCCCGCCCCTCGTCGGCCGCCATCCGCAAACGCTCCTCGACCCAGTCGATGGCGATGACGCGTTCCGCGCCCAGCAGGTACGCGCTCTTGATGGCGAACTGCCCGACGGGGCCGCAGCCCCACACCGCGACGGTGTCGCCCGGCTGGATGTCGCAGTTCTCGGCCGCCATCCAGCCCGTCGGGAAGATGTCGGAGAGGAAAAGGACTTGCTCGTCGTCGAGGCTTTCGGGGATTTTGACCGGCCCCACGTCGGCGAACGGCACGCGCGCGTACTCGGCCTGCCCGCCCGCGTAGCCGCCGTAGAGGTGCGAGTAGCCGAAGATGCCGGCCCCGGAGAAGCCGTAGACCTTCTCCGCCGCCCCGGCGTTCGGGTTCGTGTTGTCGCACAGAGAGTACTGGCCGCGCAGGCAGAAGAAGCAACTGCCGCACGAGATCGGGAACGGCACGACGACGCGGTCGCCCGTCTTCACGATCTTCACCTCGCTGCCGACCTCGACCACCTCGCCCATGAACTCGTGGCCGAGGATGTCGCCCGGCATCATCGCCGGGACGTAGCCGTCGTAGAGGTGCAGGTCAGACCCGCAGATCGCCGTGCGCGTGATCTTCACGATGGCGTCGCGCGGGTTCACTATCTTCGGTTCCGGCACGTCCACGACCTGAACGTCCGTCCGCCCCATCCAGCAGAGAGCCTTCACGTTTTTCTCCTTCGGGGCATGGAGAAAGGGGAAGGGATTAAGGGACAAGGAAAACAGCCGGCGGCCTTCCCTCGTCCTTCCTCCGTCCCTTCCCCCTTCCCTCTTCCCCGTGCCCGTTTGTGTTAGCTGCCCGCGCCCGCGCCGCGCCCCGCCGGCTGGCCCTCGGTCGTGGGCACTTCGCCCGTCTCCATCAAGCTCTTGAAGCGGCGCAGGTCTTCCTCGATCTGCCGCGTCGGCTCCTCGCCCCACAGCCGGGCGACGGCCGCGCCCACGACGCCCGCGGGCGGGTCATACTTGAGCACGACGCGCAGCTCCGTCCCGCGGCCCGCCGGGGCCGGGCGGAAGTGGACGCTCCCGGCGTTGTCCACGTCCGCGCCTTCGAGCGAGCGCCAAGCGATCAGCTCGTTCTCCTTCTCGTTGTAGACTTCGGCGTCCCACTCCACGCTCATGCCCGCCGGGCCTTTGGCGACCCAGTGCGAGCGGTTGTCGCCCGTCACCTGCACGGCTTCGAGATGCGACATCACGCGCGGCAGGTTCTCGAAGTTGCGCCAGAACTGGTACAGCTCCTCGGGCGGGCGGTTGATCGTCAGACTCTTCTCGACCTTGATGCCGTGCCCGCCGCGGACGCTCACGTTCGGGTTCTCAGTTTCCCCCGCCGCGGTGTTGACGCCCATCGCTTGGTAGGCGTAGCAGTGGCCGGTCGTGCCGCGATAAACGAGGCTCGCGCCGAGCAGCGCCAGCGCCACGCCCGGCAGGTTGCCGCGCGTCAGCCCGTAAACGGCGAGCGCGCCGCCGCCGACGGCCGAGGCCCAACGCTCGATCTGCCCGACGTTGACGCCCTGCGAGCCGCCACCCGTCTCTCCGAGCGCGCCGCCGGTCTCAGCTTGTGTTAAAGAAGTTTCGGTTGCTGCCATCGTGCGATCTCTCCTTCCGTCGAAGCGAGCGCGTTTTCGGACATTCCGCGGGCACACCCCCGCGCCCTTTGTCCGAAAACGGCTCAACAGATTTGTCCGCCTAACTTCGAGACAAAAACCGTGCCGGCGTGCGACGAACGCGCGACGAAAGAAACGCGCCCGTCCCCGTCCGCGACGCCGCCTGACGCGGACTCGGCTCGCGCCGCGGTCGAGGCGGCGCGCGTGATCGAGCGCGCCAGACGGACGAGGGGCGGGCGACACCCGCGTCGCCCGCCCCTCGTCACATCCCCCCGTGCTCGCTCTTACACGGCTGTGCCGATCCGACAGCCGCGATTCCTAACTCGTTCCCCGATTCAACTCCCGGCTCGAATCAAACAGGCGCGGGACGCCTTCGGCGGACGCACCGCCCCGACCCGCCTGCCCCGCCGACGCCCCCTGAATAGCTCCTGCCCGAAGTTGTCTCTTGTGTAATTAGCGACGCGATAGTACGCGCCGAACGTCCCCGTCAACCGTTCGGTGTCGTACGCAATTTATGGAGATTTTGTGCCCGCCCGCGGAAAATTAGAGCGCGTAAACTTTTTCCTATCTGTACATAACTGAACAGACGCTACGGGCGGTCGTGCTTTAGCATGACGGCACTGTAGGAGAAACAGCCTCCTCTCGGGGTTGCACGCGTCATTCCAAGGGCCAGAGCGTGCAACCCCTTTTCACTTCCCGAAGTCGCCCGCGCCGGGTTCAACTCAGCCTAGAGGACACCATGTCAGCAGTCCGCCAGACGCCCCGCGACGAGGGGCAACACTCGCACAAGGCGACCGCGATGACGAACCACGCTCACAGCAGAGGCGCGACGATCCTCGTCGCCGAGGACGACGACGACAACCGCGACATCCTCCGCACGCTGCTCACCCTGCGCGGCTTCGACGTGCTCGAAGCGCCCGACGGCCAGCAGGCCGTGGAGATCGCGCGCACGGCCCGGCCCGACCTGATCCTGATGGACTTGAAGATGCCCGTCATGAACGGTCTGGCCGCCGCGCGCGCCATCCGCCAGCAGTCGCAGAGCGTCCCCATCGTCGCGCTCTCGGCCTACCACCCCTCGCAGCACGGGGCCGTCGCCTCCGCCGCCGGCTGCGACGACTACGTCCTCAAGCCCATCGACTACGACCGGCTCGAAGCCGTCATCGACCGCCTCCTCCAACGCGCCGACGACGCCGGCACGCCCCTCCCGCGCGGCGACAAGCTCACCGCCTAAGTTTCCGCCCCCGCTCATCGCCGGATGGCGGCGGGTTCAGCCGCCGCGCCCGCCGCGCGGGGACGGATGTCGCACGGCAGCCACCCGCAAAAAAGCTGAAGGCGGCCGACGCCGGCCGCCTTCAGCTTTTCCACCAGACTAATCGGGGCGAGAGGATTCGAACCTCCGACCTCACGGTCCCGAACCGTGCGCTCTACCAGGCTGAGCCACGCCCCGAAAACTAAACCGCAGGCATTATGCGGGCGCGCCGGCTCGGCTGTCAAACCTGCGCGCCGCCGGCTTCGCGCGCGCGCAGTCTCTTTTCGCGCCGCGACTTCAAATACTCGATGACGGGCGGCAGCAGCGAGAGCGCGACGACGACGACCACCACCTTCTCGATGTGATCCTCCAGCTTGACGCCGAGCGCGTTCTCGATGACCGTGCCGAGGTAGTAGCCCGCGAGGATCATGCTGAAGACCCAGAGGAAGCCGCCGAGGACGTTATAGAGGAAGAAGCGGCGGTAGGGCATCTGCGCCGCGCCCGCGACGATGGGCGCGAACGTGCGCACGATGGGCACGAAGCGCGCGATGATGATGGTTTTGCCGCCGTACTTCTCGTAGAACCCGTGCGCCTTCTGCAAGTGGCTCGGCCGGAACAGCAGCGACTTCTGCCGCGTGAACAGGCGCGGCCCCAGCTTGTGCCCCGTGTAGTAGCCGACGGCGTCGCCGACGACCGCCGCGACGAACAGCGTGCTCAAAAGTACCGCCACGTTCAGACGCCCGGCGCGCGCGATGAGGCCGGCGACGACGAGCAGCGAGTCGCCCGGCAGGAAGAAGCCGACGGCCAGCCCCGTCTCCGCGAACACGATGAAGATGAGGCCGAAGTAGGTCAGCAGCAACCCCTTCGTCGTCAGAAAATCGATGATGTTCTTCGGGTTAAGAAGCTCTTTAATCCCGTGCAGCAGTTCGGTGATTGATTCCATGATAATTACAGAGGTCAAAGGTCAGAGGTCAGAGGTCAGAGGTTAGTTAAAAACAGTTCGGTCTTTTACTAACCTCCGACCTCTGACCTCTGACCTCTATCTTTCGTTCCATCCGTAGCGGCCGATGAGCGGGACGAAGGCGCACGCGCCGTGATCCTCGCGCTGGTAATCCTTCTCGGTTCTGACGACGCGCACCAAACGCTGCGACTCGCGCGTCGGGCCGACGGGCATGACGAGTCGGCCGCCGACCTTGAGCTGCGCGAGCAGCGGCTCGGGCACGTCGGGGCCGCCGGCGGCGGCGAGCACGGCGTCGTAGGGCGCGTGCGCGTCCCAGCCCAGCGTGCCGTCGAAGCACTTGACCGTCGCGTTGTAGATGCCGAGTTCGCGGATTCTCTTCTGCGCCTCGCGCGCCAGCTCCGCGATGCGCTCGATGGCGAAGACGCTCCCCGCCAGCCGCGCGAGCACCGCCGTCTGGTAGCCCGAACCCGCGCCGATCTCCAGCACGCGGCTGCGCTCGTCAACTTCGAGCAGTTCGGTCATGCGCGCGACGATGTAGGGCTGCGAGATGGTCTGGTTGGCGCTGATCGGCAGGGCGTGATCGCCGTAGGAGTTCGAGCGCAGGGCCTCGGGCACGAACAGGTGGCGCGGCGCTTCCGCCATCACGCGCAGCACGCGCTCGTCGCTGATGCGGTGGTGCTTGCGCAGGTGCTCGACCATCTGCTCGCGCTGCCGGCGGTACTCCGACGGCCCGCGCCCCCCCGCTTGCGGCTGTGACGTTGGATTCAAAACAGACTGCTCCGAGCGTGCCACCCCGAACAACGTCCGACCGAACACTCTGGGGGAATTTTTCGTGCGCGCGCCGGCGCGCGTGCGCCGACCACAAACGGCCCAAGCGCCCGCCGGCGGCGAAAGGCTCAGGCGTGCTCCGGCACGAGGCGATCCGCGGCCGCGGCCTC
>DATCVD010000291.1:0-11295 GCA_036567125.1 Pyrinomonadaceae bacterium
CCCGCCCGTCCGGCGACGAGGGCCGCGCGGCCGCCGCCCTCGTGCCCGTCTTCGCCCCGCTAAACGAGCGGGCCGCGTCTTAAGCCAAGACGCGGCCCGCGGCGACTCTTACCACCTGCAACTTTAAGACTAACGCCCGGCGGGCGCGAGGCCGTCGAGTCGCTTGAGGACGGCGGCCTTCTCCGGCGCGGTCGCCTTCGCCAGACGGCCGCGCAGTTCGGCGAGCGCCTTGCGCAGTTGCCCGCGCGCCTCGACCTCGTACTGGTCGCCGCCCTTGCCCGTGAGCGTCTGCCTCACCTGCTCGGAGGCGAGCGCCTCGTCGTATGACTTCAGGACTTCGGCGGCGCGCGCGCCCGTCGGGTAGAGGCTCAGGTAGCGGCCGCGCGTCTCGTGCAGCCGGAGGAACTGGCAGACCTCGTCGCTCTCGCACTCGCCGGGCGTCAGGTTCTCGGCCGCCTCCCAAGCGATGCGCTCGCCGACCGCCGTGCCGCGGTGCTTCTGTTCGAGCGCCCAGAAGGCTTCGGAGCGGACGGCGATTGAGCCGGCCAGCTCGTGGAAGTAGAGCTGCTGCTCGTGGGTCTTCAGGAACTCGCGGAAGGGCGAGGTCTCGCGCTGGTCGGGCTGGACGGCCCCGGCGGCGCGGCCGAGCGCGAGCAGCTTTTGCAGTTCGAACACGGCCCGCGCTTCCGCATCCGTCTCCTCGGCCGCCGTCTGCGACGCGAAGTTGTAGAGATCGACGCCGTCGTCGAACTTCAGCTCCTCCGCCTTCAGACGCTCCTCGACGATGCGGCGTTTGACTTCCGACTTGCGCGCCGCGTCGTAGTCGGCGAGGAAGCCGCCGAAAACCCAGCCCGTCTCTCCCGACGCGAGGGCGACCTTGTACCAGTGCTCGCGCTTGCCCGCGATCTCGGCCGGCTCGGCCGTGCGCGCGGACGCCGCGACGACCGCGCCGAGTTTGAGGCGCGCGACTTCCTGCGCCGCCGTCTCCGGCCCCGACCGAACGCGGACGTTCGAGGCGATTGTGATCTTCTGTCGCGCGCCGCCGAGATCGACTTCTTGCGCCGCGACGTTAGTGGCCGCGAGCGCGGCGAGCAGGCAGACGGTGGCAAGTGGAAGGGGGGTTGCTTGCAGTCTCATCGGTTCGTGCCTCTATGTTTGTCTTCGCGCGGAGAGACGCGCGGTGCTTCGGCGGCGATTGGAAGCGCGCCGCCCGGTCAGAACGTGCGCGCGACTCTAGCACACGCAAGCCGGACGGGGAAGATCAACGACGGGCTGGGATTTAGGAGCTAGGAGCTAGGAGCTAGGAGCTAGGAGCTAGGGCGGGGGTTCTGAGGCTTTAAGATTTCGTAACTCAAATTCTAACGCCTGATCCCTAAATCCTAAATCCCAGTTCTCTGGCATCCGTCTTGCCCTTACCCTAAGCGGGGCGAGAAAACTGGTTGATTTCATTACACGCGGAGGGGAACACTGTCATGCGAAGGTACTTTCTGACGGCGCTGTGCGCGATCTTTTTGGCGGCGGGGGCGGCCGCCGAGGCGTCGGCGCAGCAGAGCCAACCTGTTGACAAGGCAGTCGATAAGACGAAGGGCGCGACTGCCGAGGTGGCCGACAAGGCCGAGGACGCAGCGGATCAGGCCAAGAAGGGCGCGAAGAAGACAGGCAAGCACGCGAAGAACGCCGGCCGCGAAGCCGCCGACAAGGCCGAGGACGTGGGCGACAAGGCGGTCAAGGTCGGCGCTGAAGCGGCCGACAAGACCGAAGACGCCGCGGGCAAGGCCAAAGACGTTGGCGCGGAGGCGGCCGACAAGACCGAGGACGCCGCCGGCAAGACCGTGAGCGGCGCGAAGGCGGTAGGCTCGGAGGCCGCCGACAAGACTGAAGACGCGGCCGGGGTCGTGGTTGATCGCAGCAAGGACGTCGGCGCGGCCGCGGCCGACATGGCCGGGGACGCGAAGGACGCGACCGCGAAGGGCGCGCGCGTCGCCGCCGACGGGGCGAAGGCCGTCGGCAGTGAGGCCGCCGACAAGGCGGAGGACGCCGCCGGCGAGACGGCCAAGGCCGCGAAGAAGTCGGGCAACTGGCTGAAGCGCACTTGGAGGAAGATTTTCTAAGCCGGCCGAAGTCGAATAGTTCGGCAGGATTTTTCCAGCTAGCCCGGGCCTCGCAAAACCGGGCAAACAGCGTCGGGTCGCGACTCTCGAAGTCGTGGCCCGACGCTTTCTTTGCGCTCAGTTATTTTTAGCCGGGTTGTCCGCTTCAGTCCGCGAAGGCGACGGTCAGCTCGCGCAGGGTGGCCGAGTCCGACCGGTCGCCCGCCGCCGCGTCGTCGCGGTTGACGTGGTTATAGAGGATGTCGCGCTGCTGCGGGCGGAAGCCGGCGGTGCGGATTAGGTAGCGGAGCATCCGCTCGTCGGCCGTGTTGTGCGCGCCCGCGGCCGAGACGACGTTCTCCTCGATCATCACCGACCCCATGTCGTCCGCGCCGAAGCGCAGGACGACCTGCCCGAGCCGCAGCCCTTGCGTGAGCCACGACGACTGGATGTGCGTGACGTTGTCGAGGAACAGCCGCGAGACCGAGAGCATCTTCAAATAATCGACGCCGGTCGGCTCGTCCTTGATTTTGCGTCCGAGCGCGGTGTTCTCGCGCTGGAACGTCCACGGGATGAAGGCGGTGAAGCCGCCGGTCTCGTCCTGCAAGTCGCGGACGCGCTGGAGGTGTCGGACGCGGTGCTCTACGCGGTCGCCGATGCCGAACATCATCGTCGCCGTCGAGCGCAGGCCGACCTTGTGCGCCGCGCGCATCACCGAGAGCCACTCGTCGGTCGTGCACTTGGTCGAGACGCGCTTGCGCACCTCGTCGTCGAGAATCTCCCCGCCGCCGCCGGGCAGCGACGAGAGCCCCGCGGCCTTGAGGCGCGAGAGGATCTCTTCGTACGAGAGCTTCGAGATCAGGTGGATGTTGTGAATCTCCGGCGGCGAGAAGCTGTGCAACTGGAAGCCGGGGTATTTCGCCGAAAGCCTCCGCAGGAGGTCTTCGTACCACTCGACGCCGAAGTCGGGGTGCAGGCCGCCTTGCATCAGGATGCCCGTCCCGCCGAGCGCGATGGTCTCGTCGATCTTTCGGCAGACCTCTTCGAGCGAGAGAACGTAGGTGTCGGGCTTGCCGGGCCGTCGGTAGAAGGCGCAGAACGTGCAGACGACGTTGCAGACGTTCGTGTAGTTGATGTTGCGGTCGATGATGTAGGTGACGACGCCGTCGGGGTGCAGGCGTCGGCGCACCTCGTCGGCCGCGACGCCGATGCGCGCGATGTCGTCGGACTCTAATAACGCGCGGCAGTCGTCGGCCGACAGGCGAACGTTCGACAGCGCCTTATCCAGAATCGGCTGGATGTTATTTTCTTTCATCTCAAGTAACCCGCGCGGAGGATTTTAGCAGAAGGCGCGCCGCGAGGCTTAGTCGCGGACGGGACTCGTCGTCACCCTCGCCCCGACTTTGATCGGCGGAAAGGGCCTTTTCCGGCCCGTCTCAAAATCCGTGTAGGTTTCTCCCCCGCCGCCGGAAATGTCGCGCACCACGTAGCCCGAGGCCGCCCGCGGATGAACCCGCGTTATCTGAAGATACTGAACAAAGCGGGGTTCTCCGCTTAAACGGAAAAGCATGTTGGGCTTCACGCCGCGCGCTTCACCCGCGCCGATTCTGACGGGGATTAAAACGGCCCGTTCCATCCATTGACTGTACAGTTGCCCCTCAAAGCCCCAGCCCTTAACCGTCTTTTTGCTCCCGACGAACGTGATCCGAGCTTTGATGGGCTGCTTAATAAACCGCGCGTATTTCGGCGGGACGGGGTAAGCAAGCCTCTTTTCCGGCCGGTCGATTCTGCGTGCTAGGAAATTCGGGACGAACTCGCAGCACTGCCCGTTAAACTCGTTGTATTCCCCGAACCCCGCCATGTAGTCGCCGTAGTCTTCAAGCATCTCGACCGGGACGAAGTGCCCCCCGATGGCCGTCCACTTACGAGGCATCTTCGTAATGCTCCGGTCGCCGCTCAACTCTCTTTCGGGCGTGATGACGACTTCCGAGCTGTCAACGAAGGTGACCTTCCCGTAGCTGAAATCGGTTATTAAGTTCTGGTCGAAATAAGGGACGAGAAGGTAGCCCCCGCCGACTGACCAGCGGAAGAAATAGCCGGCGTCGTAACCGTCCTTGACGTAAGTCCCGGCCAGTTCGTTCCGCTCCGTTTTCAAATCTTCCCCGATGGCATCCCAGAGTCGGATCAGCTTCTCCCCCTCCCCTTGATCCAGCGCCAAGTCCCAAGAGGAGTGGCCGATCCCGTTGTCCCACCTTTTGTGCTCGATCCCCTGCGGCCTGATCGTCTGGGAAGGAAGGAGCAGGAGTGCCGCCAGAACTTTCACTGCCAAGAGAGGTTTCATCTCTGTTCCGCGCCGGCCGTGTCGAGCTACGAGTCGACGAAAACCAACCGTTTCAACCCTTCGATCAAATTATGCTTACGGGCCAGCTCGTAAAAAAGCTCAAGCCCGGCGCGCATCTCCTCGTCCAGGTGGAAGCGTATGTTCTCGGTCAGGTACTCGCGCAGCTCCGCGCGCGGCAGGCCGAGTTCGCGCTCGTACTCCGCGACGATCTCTTCGAGGCCCGCCAGCCCCTCGTCGCGCGCGGCGGCGAAATCGACCGCGCGCGCCAGCCCGCCGTCAGACGCGCGCGCCATCCACATGGCGAAGACGAAGCCGAGGCCCGTCCGCTCGCGCCACAGCGTGGCGAGGTCGTGGACGACCAAGCCTTCGCGCGCGAACGTCATCGCCGGGTCGCCGATCACGAGCGCGGCGTCGCGGCCGCCGAGCATCCGCGCCACGTCGGGCCGCGCGGTCGCCGTCTCCAAGTCGCGCCCGTAGAACTCGCGGAAGATGACGCGGACGAGGGCCGCCGAGGTGCGCGACGACTCGTCGAGCGCGACCGACCGCACCTCGCGCAGATCGTCCGTGCGCGTCACGAGCACGACGCTGCGCACCGCGCGCCGCGCGCCGACGCACACGCCGGGCACGACCGCCAGATCGCGCATCCGCTGGTACTCGATTGTGGGCACGAGCGCCACGTCGGCGTGGCCCCGCGCGAGCATCAGGGCGCAGCGCGCGGGCGCGGCGTCCGTCAGCAGCTCGACCTCGCGTCTGCGCGCCCCGCGCGCGAAACTCCAGATGAGCGGAGCCGAGTTCAGGTAACTCGAAGCCGCCACGCGCGCAACTTTTCCGCCGCCGCTCAAACTTTTCCGCCCGCCCCCGATCTCGATAAAAGCCGTGAATCGTCAATCGTGAATCGTAAATCGAAAGAGGCTGCGCGCGGCCCCGACGCGCGGCCGACTGAACGACCGATGCTAGCGCACACAAAGCCGCCCTTCAAGAAGCGCCCGCCGACGGCCGCCCGCTCTCGTTGACAGCCTCGGAAAGCACTCAGTACGATTCACCGCTCGCGGCTTTTATTCTATTCACGATTTACGATTCACGGTTCACCGCTTCTCGACGTGACCATCTACGACATCAGCGTGGCGATTTCCGATGGCACGCCCGTCTATCCGGGCGACCCCGGCGTGGAGATCGTGGCCCACGCCTCGCTTGAGCGGGGCGACCCGGCCAGCGTCACGCTGCTGCGCCTCGGCGCGCACACCGGCACGCACGTTGACGCGCCGGCCCACTTCATCCGCGGCGCGCAGACCGTCTCCCGGCTCCCGCTCGACGCGCTCGTCGGCCGCGCCCGCGTCGTCGAAGTCCCGCCCGACGTGCTGGCAATCGACGAGGCGCACGTCAACGCGCTCGTCCCCGCCGGGACGGAGCGCGTGCTTTTCAAGACGCGCAACTCCGCGTTCTGGGCCGCCGACGGCAGCACCTTCCGCGAAGATTTCACCTACGTCACGCCCGCCGCCGCCGCCGCGCTCGCCGCGCGGGGCCTGCGCCTCGTCGGCATCGACTACCTGTCCGTCGAGAAGTTCAAATCCGAAGACTTCGGCGCGCACGTCGCGCTGCTCTCGCGCGGCGTGGTGATCGTCGAGGGGCTGAACCTCGCCGAAGTGCCGGCGGGCGAGTACGAACTCGCCTGCCTGCCGCTGAAGATCGCGGGCGGCGACGGCGACGGCGCGCCGGCCCGCGCCGTGCTGCGGACGCTCGACCGATGACGAAGCCGGCCGAAGCGATTCGGGCGGGGGCGCGCGAACGATTCGCGGCAGAGCGGGCGCGCATGGCCGGCAACTCGATCCCGCGCCTCATCGAGCTGCTTGAGAGCGCGGACTTGCGCACGCGCTTCCTCGCCGAGATGTGCCTGCGCGACGCCGCGAGCACCTGACTGACTTTCCGCCCCGCGGCTCCGCGGGCAGAACGCGAACGCTCAATCGCCGAGTGGCGCGCGTGGTGGCGCGACCGGCGGGAGACCTTCAAGAAGCGATGGCAGACGACTCAAAAAGATCAGACGCCGCGAAACCGGCGGCCTCAAAAAAAGTAGATCAGTTCACGGCCGTGCCCGCGGGCAAGGAACTGGCGGGCTATCAGGAGCGCGTCTTCGAGATCGTGCGCCGCTGCCCCGCGGGCCGCGTGATGACCTACGGGCAGCTCGCCGGTTTTCTGGGCGAGGGCTACACGCCGCGCACCGTCGGCTTCGTGATGCACAACGCGGACGACTCCGTCCCGTGGCACCGCGTCATCAACTCGCAGGGCTCTTGCTCCACGGGTCGCGTGCTGCTCCCGCCCGACAAGCAACAGAAGCTGCTCGAAGCCGAGGGCGTCGAGTTCAACGCGAAAGGCCGCTGCGATCTGGCGCGCTACCGCTGGACGCCCGAAGAGTTCGGCGGGGCGGAAGACGGCGGCCGCGGCGCGGAACAGGCGAGCCTCTTCTCCGACTGACCGCCCGCCTCGCCAGCCGCCCCCTCGCCAATCACAGGAGTCACACGATGAGCGACGAACAGTTGCAGGCGCGCGCGCCCTACGCGATTAGCGAGCCGCGCTACACGGTCTCCCCGCAGATGGTGACGACCGCCTTCGAGCTGCCCGGCTACCGCGTCCGGCAGAGCCTCGGCATCGTGCGCGGCATCGTCGTCCGCTCGCGCAACCTCTTCGTCAACATCGGCGCGCTCGTCAACTCGATGGTCGGCGGCAACATCACCGCGTGGACTAACCTCTGCGAGTCCACGCGCCGCGACGCCTTCGAGATCATGGTGCGGCACGCGACCGAACTCGGCGCGAACGCCATCGTCGGCGCGCGCTACGACGCGACCGAGGTCGCCAGCGGCGCGACCGAAGTCCTCGCCTACGGCACGGCCGTCGTCGTCGAGCCGCTCGAAGGCACGAGCATCTACCAGTCGTGAACGAGACCGCCGCCGCCGCGGGCGACGCAGACGAGTTGTCCGCCGAAGAACTGGCGCGCCTGCGCGAAGCCTTCTCGCGCGTCGCCTACGCGCGCCTGCTCGGCATCAAAATCGTCAGGCTGGGGCGCGGCGCGTCGGTCTTGTCCCTCGAAATTCGTCCCGAGCTGACCCGCATGGAAGGCATCGTCCACGGCGGCGCAATCGCCTCGCTCTTGGACTCGGCCTCGGCCTTCGCAGTCCTCTCAGTGCTCCGCCCCGAAGAGCAGACCGTCACGGTCGATTTAACCCTCCACTTCCTGCGCGCCGTCCGCGACGGGAGCGTCGAGGCGCGCGCCAGAGTCCTGCGCGCCGGCCGCCGCGTCGTGACCGTTTCCATCGAGGCCTCGGACAGCGCCGGCAAACTCGTCGCCACCGCCCTGACGACTTACCTGCGAAGCCCCTGACCGCCCACGCCGCCGAGCCGGCGGCCTCGCCCCGGCGCACCCCGCCGATCAGCTCCCGCACACCCCGGCGGCCGCCCGCGCCCGCGTTTGGCTTTGTGCGCCCGAATCGCGCATCATAGGCGCGAACAGTTTTCGCCGGAGTCAACACGGAAGCCGCGCCGCGCGCGCCGCACCCAGCGATGGACGATCTCAAAAAGTTCGCCCGCTATTTTCGCCCGTACAAGCGACACCTCGCGGCGGGCGTGCTCTCGATCCTCGCGTCCACGGTGCTCGGGCTGCTGATCCCGCTGCTCGTCGGGCGCGCGGTGGACGGGCTGCGCGGCGGCGTGACGTGGGCCGCGCTGACGCGCTACGCCGTCGTCATCCTCGGCGTCTCGGCCGCGAGCGGCCTGTTCCTGTTCTTCCAGCGCCGCATCCTCATCAACATGTCGCGCCACGTCGAGTACGACCTGCGGCGCGACTTCTACGCGCACCTCCAGCGGATGCCGCTCTCGTTCTTCAACCAGAACCGCATCGGCGATCTGATGGCCCGCGCGACCAACGATCTCGCGGCTGTCCGCCAGCTGGCCGGGCCGATGATCATGTACACGTTGCAGACCGTCTTCGTCGTCGTGATCATCCTCCCGCTGATGCTGCGGATCAGCGTGCGGCTCACGCTCCTGCTCTTCGTCACGATGCCGCTCGTCTCCCTGACCGTGAAATACTTCGGCCAGCAGGTGCACACCCGCTTCGAGAAGATTCAGGACTTCTTCGCGCAGATTTCCGCGCGCGCGCAGGAGAACTTCACGGGCGTCAGGGTGGTGCGCGCCTACGCGCAGGAGGACTCGGAGATCGCGGCCTTCAACGCGATGAACCGCGAGTACGCCGCGCGCAACCTGAGTCTGGTGCGCGTCGAGGCGGCGATGCGGCCGCTGCTGCAATTCCTGATCGGCCTCGGCTACGTGCTCATCCTCGGCTACGGCGGCCTGCTCGCCGTGCGCGGGCAGATCACGGTCGGGCAGTTCACCGAGTTCAACCTGTACCTGACGCGCCTCATCTGGCCGCTCATCGCGCTCGGCTACGTCGTCAACCTCTACCAGCGCGGCACGGCGAGTTTGAAGCGGATGAACGCCGTCCTCGCCGTCGAGCCGGCGATCTCGGACGCGCCCGGCGCGCGCGCGCGCGACGCGATCCGCGGCCGGATCGAGTTCCGGAACCTGCGCTTCGCCTACAGCGAGCACCTGCCGGAAGTGCTCAAGGGGATCGATCTCACCGTCGAGGCGGGGCAGACGGTCGCCTTCGTCGGCCGCACGGGCACGGGCAAGTCAACCCTGATGAACTTCGTCGCGCGCCTGCTCGACCCGCCGCCGGGCACGGTCTTCGTCGACGGCACGGACGTGCGCGACTACCCGCTCGCGCAGCTGCGCGCGGCAATCGGCTACGTGCCGCAGGAGACGTTCCTGTTCAGCGAGACGCTGGCCGAGAACATCGCCTTCGGCGTCGAGACGGCCCCGCGCGCCGACGTCGAGTGGGCGGCCGAGATCGCCGGCCTCGCCGACGACGTGCGCGGCTTCCCCGACGGCTTCGACACCCTCGTCGGCGAGCGCGGCATCACGCTCTCCGGCGGGCAGAAGCAGCGCACGGCCATCGCCCGCGCCGTCATGCGGCAGCCGCGCATCCTGATACTCGACGACGCGCTCTCCTCGGTGGACACTTACACGGAGGAGAAGATCCTCGGCCGCCTGCGCGGCGTGATGCGCGAGCGCACCTCGCTCATCGTCTCGCACCGCATCTCGACCGTGCGCGACGCCGACCTGATCTGCGTCCTCGATGACGGCCGCATCGTCGAGCGCGGCACGCACACTGAGCTGCTCGCGCACGGCGGCGAGTACGCCGCGCTCTACGAGCGGCAACTGTTGGAAGAGGAGCTGGCGGCCAGTTGAATCGGGGAGGGCGTGAGACGATGAACGGGACTCCGGCAAAATCGCTCGGCCGCGCGCGCCAGCGCGGGCTGCTGCTCATCTGGGGCGGGCAGTTGGGTTCGCTCGTGATCTTCCTCGTGATGACGCGGATCATCGACGTGCCTGCGCGCGAAGGCGACAACAGCGGGCTGCTGCTCGCGCTGGGGCTCACGGGGCTGATGGCCTTCGGGCTGTCGTTCCCAATCAAGTCGAAGCTGCTCGCGCAGTCGGCCGTCCAGAGCCGCCCCGATCTGGCGACGACGGCCTACGTCCTCGCCTTCGCGTTCTGCGAGGCGTGCGCCCTGTTCGGCCTCGTCGCACACTTCGTGACGGGCGCGCGCGAGGCGCTCTACTTCTTCGTCCCCGCGGCCCTCGGCCTGCTGCTCCACTTCCCGCGCCGCGCCCACTTCGCCGACCCGCCGCCCGCGGGCGCGGGCTTCACCGACGAGGCTTAGGACTTCCGGCGGACTTTACGAACGAGCATGGCAACGGCCGTCAAACAGTTTCACGAGGAAGAGGCCCTCGGCAAGACCTACGACTCGCAGCTCGCGCGCCGGCTGCTCGGCTACCTGCGCCCCTACCTGCGCCTGCTCGCGCCCGCGCTCGCGCTGACGCTCACGCTCAACGGCCTGAACGTCCTCCAGCCGAAGTTCACGCAGTGGGCCATCGACTGGCACATCATCCCGGGCCGCGACGGCGCGGCCTCCATCGGCGCGGCCTTCCGCGGCCTGCTCTGGCTCGCGGCGGCCGCGCTCGCCGTGCGCCTGCTCGTCTTCGGCTTCTCCTACGCGCAGCAAATCCTGCTCAACACCGTGGGCCAGCGGGTGATGTACGACCTGCGCAGCGAGCTGTACCAGAAGTTGCAGCGGCAGGAGGTGGCCTACTACGACCGTAACCCGGTCGGGCGCGTGATGACGCGCCTGACCTCGGACGTCGACGCGCTGAACGAGCTGTTCACGGCCGGCGTCACCGAAGTCTTGGGCGACCTCGTGATCATCGGGGCCATCGTCGGCATCATGCTCTGGATGGACTGGCGGCTCACGCTCGCCACGCTCGTCACCGTCCCGCTGCTGTTCGCCGCGACCACTTGGTTCCGCAAGCACGCGCGCCGCGGCTACGACGCGGTGCGCACGCGACTCGCCCGCATCAACTCGTTTTTGCAGGAGCACCTGTCGGGCGCGCAGACCGTCCAGATTTTCAACCGCGAACAGAAGTCGCGCGCGCAGTTCCACGAGCTGAACGACTCGTACCGCCGGGCGAACGTCGAGACGATCTTCTACTACGCGGTCTTCTTCCCGCTCGTCGATCTGATCGGCGCGGTCGGCATCGCCTTGGTCATCTGGTACGGCGGCTACCGCGCCATGCAGACCGAGGGCGCGGCGGGCGCGCTCACGCTCGGCGCGCTCGTCGCCTTCATCCAGTACTCGCAGGCCCTCTTCCAGCCGATCCGCGACATCTCGGACAAGTACAACGTCCTGCAAGCCGCGATGGTCGCCGCGCACCGCATCTTCCGCACGCTCGACCTGCCCGTCGCGGTGCTGCCGCCCGCCG
>DATCVD010000292.1:0-2629 GCA_036567125.1 Pyrinomonadaceae bacterium
GCAGCCGCAGCAGCCCGCCGCGCCCCCGGCCGGCACGGTCTCCGCCCCGCACTCGCTCAAAGAGCTGACGCCCGCGCGCGTCGCCGTCGATTCGAGCTTCGAGGGCTACAACGCGCGGCCGCTCACCGACGGCGAGACGGACGTGCGCCGCATCGCCGCGATGAAGTACAACGAGGGCAACTGGGCTTCGGCCGAGACGCCCGAGCCGCACTGGATCGAGTTGCAGTTCGAGCGGCCCGTCCGCGTCGCGGCCGTTTACGTCTACTGGGGCTTCGACCGGACGCGCTTCACGCCCTCGCGGCAGGTGGAGTTGCAGATCGCGGACGGCCGCGGCCACTGGCGCACCGTCTCGTCCGTCTCGCCGGGCGAGAATTTTGATCGCACCTCGTTCGACTTCGCGCCGCTCGAAGCCACGCGCCTGCGCGTCTACCAGCCGGCGCAGCAGGGGCCGCCCAACCGCTCCTTCATCATGTGGGTGCGCGAGGTTAAAATCTACGGCGCGAACGGCACGCGCTAGCCGCCGCCGCTCCGTCGCCGTTCAATCAGTCACTTCCGCTCCGCCGCGATACTTCAACGAATGCTCACCGCCGAAATCATCGCCATCGGATCGGAGCTGCTGACGCCCGAGCGCACCGACACCAACAGCCTCTGGCTGACCGAGAAGCTGAACGGCGTCGGCATCGAGGTGAAGTTGAAGACCGTGGTCGGCGACGACGACGCGCGCCTCGAAGAGTCGATCAAGGACGCGCTGCGCCGCTCCCGCATCGTCATCACCACGGGCGGGCTGGGGCCCACCGAGGACGACATCACGCGCAAGATCGCGGCGCGCGCGCTCGGCCGCCGCCTGCTCTTGGACGAGCGCGTGCTCGCGGGCATCCGCGAGAAGTTCGCGCGCTGGGGCCGGCAGATGCCCGAGATAAACTCGCGGCAGGCGATGGTGATCGACGGCGCGGAAGTCTTGGACAACCCGAACGGATCGGCTCCGGGGATGTACCTCGAACACGAGGGGCGCGCGGTCGTCCTGCTGCCCGGCCCCCCGCGCGAGATGCGGCCGATGTTCGAGTCGCAGGTCTTGCCGCGCCTCGCCGCGAAGGCGGGCGACGTGCGCGTCGTCCGCCGCCTCCTGCGCGTCTCCGGCCTCGGCGAGTCGGCCGTGGACGAGCGCATCGCGCCGGTTTACACGCAGTACAAGAACCCGCAGACGACCATCCTCTTCAACAAGAGCGAGATCGAAATCCACCTGACCGCGCAGGGCAAGACCGAGCAGGAGGCGGAGCTGCTGTTGGACGGCTTGGCCGGGCAGATCGAGGAGCGACTCGGCGAAGCGATCTTCGCCTTCCGCGGCGAGCGGATGGAAGAGGTGGTCGGCCTGCGCTTGGCCGTCACCGGCTTCACGCTCGCCGTCGCCGAAAGCTGCACGGGCGGACTCGTCGCGCAGCGGATCACGGAGGTGCCCGGCTCGTCCGTCTATTTCAGGGAGGGCGTCGTCGCCTACTCGAACGAGGCGAAGGTGCGGCTGCTCGGCGTGCCCTCCGATCTGATCGCCGAGTACGGCGCGGTCAGCGCGCCCGTCGCCGAGGCGATGGCCGAGGGCGTGCGCGAGCGCGCCGGGACGGACTTCGGCGTCGGCGTGACCGGCGTCGCCGGCCCCGGCGGCGGGACGGAAGACAAGCCCGTCGGCCTCGTCTACATCGCGCTCTCCGACGACGCGCACACCGAGCACCGCAAGCTCCTGCTCCCCGGCGACCGCCAGCTCATCCGCTGGCGGGCCTCGCAGGCCGCGCTCGACCTGCTCCGCAGGAGACTGATCTGACGCGCCGAGACCGAAAAAACGACGCGCGCCCTGCTAAAAAAATTGACGTGCGCCCCCTCGGCGGCGAAGAACATCCCGACCATGAACCCACTACGCAAAACGACAGACACCGTCAGAATCACGGCCGCCGTCGCGCTGCTCGCCGCGCTCGTCCTCTCCGCTTTGTCCGCGTCAGACGCGCGCGCGCAGGCGGCTCAGAGCGCGGCGGCGAGCGCCGAACGGGCGGCCGAGAGTTTTTATCGTTACCACTTCGCGCGCGACCGCGGCTTCGTCAGGGCCAACATCGTGCAGCGCCGCCGCCGGCTCTCGCCCGAACTCTACCGGCTCATGCTGAACGAGTTTCGCCGCGAGGCCGCGTTCCGCAAGGCGCGCCCGGACGAAGTCCCGTTCATGACGGGCGACCCCTTCACCAACGCGCAGGAGTACCCCGACACCTTCGCGGTCGGCCGCGCGACCGTGCGCGGAAGCCGCGCCACCGTCCCCGTCACCTTCGGCTGGCGGGGCGTGGCCGAGAAACGAACCCTCCAGATCGATCTGCTCAATCAAGGAGGGCGCTGGCTGATCCACGACGTTCGGCGCGAGGGCGATGCGGGGTTGTTGAAACTGCTCCGGCGTCCCGTTTACGAGTCGGACGGCCGGTGAACTTCCGATGACGCGCTCCCCCCGCCGTTCAAACTTTCGATGACGCCCGCCCTCGTCGTCACCCTCGCGTACCTGATCGGCTCGATCCCCTTCGGCTACCTGATCGTCCGCGCGCGCGGCGGCGGCGACGTGCGCGCGACGGGATCGGGCGGCACGGGCGCGACGAACGTCACG
>DATCVD010000293.1:0-17962 GCA_036567125.1 Pyrinomonadaceae bacterium
CTTTCGTGATGGCGGCATTGCTGTCGGCAAGGAAGTGAAGCTTGCCGTCTGCGCGCTCCACCGGATAGACCCAAACGGCCGCCGCGCCGCCCGCCGCGGGTCGAAAGCGTTGCCCTATGCACACCGAGAGCGTGACCGATCTCCTCTTCGCCTGGAACGACGGCGACCCGTCGGCCCTCGACCGGCTGATCCCGCTCATCGAGGGGGAGTTGCGCCGCCTCGCGAGGTATCACATGCGGCGCGAAAACCCCGCGCATACACTCCAAACCACCGCGCTCGTTAACGAGGTCTACCTGAAATTGGTCGACCAAACTCACGCCCGCTGGCACAACCGCGCGCACTTCTTCTCCATCGCGGCGCAGATCATGCGCCGCATCCTGATCGACTACGCGCGCCGCAACCTGCGCGGCAAGAGGGGCGGCGGCGCGACCGATCTGCCGCTCGAAGAAGCGGCCATCCTGACGCCCGAGAAGTCCGCCGAGTTGCTGGCGCTCGACGAGGCGCTCGTCCGGTTGGCGAGCGTCGATCCGTTGAAGGCGCGCGTCGTCGAGCTGCGACATTTCGGCGGGCTGAGCGTCAAAGAGACGGCCGAGGTTCTGAAAATTTCCGAGGTGACGGTGATCCGGCACTGGGGCCTCGCGAAGTCGTGGCTCCGCAAACAGGTGCGCGGCGGGTAGGCGCGGCGATAGTTTTCGGCCCCGTTCGTCGCGTTATTAAGAGGGGACACCGTACCCGTCGGGCCTTCACACGTCCTTGCTTCATCCTGGGAGCCGCCCCTTCACTCTTCGTTCATGGACGCTGAGCATTGGAAACAGGTCGAGGCGCTCTACCACTCGGCCCTCGAACTCGACGCCGACGAGCGCGAGGACTTCCTCGCCGTCGCCTGCGCCGGGGAGGAGGCGCTGCGGCGCGAGGTGCTCTCGCTCCTCTCGTCGGCCGAGCGCGCCGACAGCTTCATGGAAGAGCCGTTGACGAGCGTCGGGCTGATGCTGATGAACGCCGAGCACGAGTCCCTGAAGGGCCACGCGGTCGGCCCTTACCGGCTCCTCGAACTGCTCGGCCGCGGCGGCATGGGGGAGGTTTACCTCGCCCACGACACGCGGCTGAACCGCCGCGTCGCGCTGAAGCTGCTGCCGGCCGGCGTCGCCGACGACGGCGAGCGCGTCCGCCGCTTCCAGCAGGAGGCCCGCGTCGCCTCGGCCATCTCGCACCCTAACGTCGCGCACATTTACGAGATCGACGAGGCGGGGGGGCGTCGCTACATCGCGATGGAGTACGTCCGCGGGCGGACGCTGCGCCAAGCGTTGCAGCAGGGGCCGCCGGGAGTCCGCGAGGCACTCGACATCGCCGTCCAAGTCGCCTCGGCGCTCGCGGCCGCGCACGAGGCCGGCGTCGTCCACCGCGACGTCAAGCCCGAGAACCTCATGGTGTGCGCCGACGGCCACGTCAAGGTGCTCGACTTCGGCCTCGCCAAGCTCGTCGAAGACAGGCTCTACGCCGGCGCGCCGGAGGCGGCGCCGCTCCCCTCGCTGCACACCGAGCCGGAGTTGCTGATGGGCACGTCGGACTACATGTCGCCCGAACAGGTGCGCCGCCAGCCCGCGGACGGGCGCACGGACTTGTGGAGCCTCGGCGTAGTGCTCTACGAGATGTTGGCCGGCCGGCGGCCCTTCGCGGGGGGCGGGTCGCGCGAGGTCATCGTCGCGATACTTGAGCGCGAGCCTGAGCCGCTGGGACGCGCGAGGGACGGGCTACCCCCGGCGCTCCAAGAACTCGTGGCGAAGGCGCTGCGAAAGCGCACGGAGGAGAGGTTCCAGTCGGCTCAGGAGATGGTGGACGAGTTGCGCCGCGTCCGCCGCCAGATGGAAGAGGGTGACTCGCCCGCCGCCTCGCGCAGCCCCGGAGCGCCCCAACCGCTCCGCGACGGCGCCGAGCCGCAAGCCGCGCCGGACGCCGAACCCAGCCGCCCTTACGGCGCGCTGGGGCGGATGGCGGATTTCAAGCCCGGCGCGCTCGCCAGCACCCGCGCCTCGACGCTCGCACGCAGGTGGCGTCCAGTCTACTGGCTGGTCTTAATCACGCTGGCGGCCGCCGGCCTCTACTTCGGGATCGCTCGCCAACGCCGGCCGCCCCTACTCGACAGGGCGCTCAACTTAAAGTTCGAGCGGCTGAACCTGTCGGGAGACATCACCGACATCGTGCTCTCGCCGGACGGAAAGTACGTCGCCCGCGTCGCCTCCGAAGAGGGCAAATACACGATCCGCATCACGGAGATCGCCACGGCCAGCGACCTGCGCATAGCACAGCCCTCGGCGGCCGGCTACAGCGGCCTCTCTTTCTCGCCCGACGGGACTTACCTTTACTATCTGGCTAATCAGGCCGAGACGGGCACCCTCTACCGCGTCTCCAAGCTGGGCGGCGGCCAGCGCAAGATCCTCGACGACGTTAACACCGCCGTCACCTTCTCGCCCGACGGCGAGCGGCTGGCCTTCGTGCGCACCAACCGCGCGCTCGACACGCCAGACCTCATCGTCGCGCGGGCCGACGGGACGTCGGAACGCCTTCTGGCGCGGCGCACGCGCGCCGACGCCGACACCTTCATGTCCGACATGAAGCGGGCCGGCCCCGTCTGGTCGCCCGACGGGAAGGTGCTGGCGTGCCCGACCCTCCGGCTCACACCCGAACAGGAGATGAATCTGGAGGTGGTCGACGTCGAGACCGGGGCCGGCCGCCGCCTCAACTCGGAACCTTGGCACGACATCTCGCGCGTCTCGTGGCTGGCTGACGGGAGCGGCCTCGTGGTCTCAGCCGCCGAAGCGCCGGGCGCGCCGTGGCAGCTCCGGCTGCTGGCCTCCCACGGCGGGGAAGCGCGCAAGGTCACGAACGACCCGCACAACTACACCCTCGTCAGCGGCGCGCGCGACTCAAGCCTCTTCCTCACGCTGAACATCGAAGAGGACTCCAGCGTCTGGCAAGTCCCGGCAGCGGGCGGGGCCGGGCCTGACGTGTCGGGCGTGACGCAGCGGAAAGGCGTTTCCGAAATCCTGTGGGGCGGGGCGGGCGAGTTTCTGTACACCGTCAGCGACGGCGCCCACACGAACCTCTGGGCGCAGGAGCCGGGCGCGGCGGCGAGGCAGTTAACTTTCGAGGCGGACAACTTCAAGCCCGCGCGGTCGAACGACGGCCGCTACGTCGTGTTCGTTTCCACGCGCGCCGGCGCGATGAACATCTGGCGCATGAACGCCGACGGGACGCAGCCGAAGCGGCTCACCGACGGCGCGTACGAGGACGTGCCGTCGGTGACGCCGGACGGCAGGTGGGTGATTTACCGCACCGGCAGCAGCATCAAGAAGGTCTCGATCGAGGGCGGGGAGGCGATCGAGTTATTCGACAAGAGCGCGCTCTGCCCTGTGCTCTCCCCCGACGGGCGGCTGCTCGCCTTCTTCACCAATGATCAGCCTGAGAGTCAGACGTGGCACGTCGAAGTGTACGACTTAGGCCCCCTCGCCGTCGTCAGGCGCTTCGAACTCCCCGCGTCGACCACCCCCTTTAACGGCCTGCGCCTGACGCCCGACAACAGGCTGCGCTGGACGACTGACGGCTCGGGCCTCGCCTACGTCAGCCGCGCCGACGGGGCCTCGAACGTCTGGCTGCAACCGCTCGCGGGCGGGCCGCCCCGGCAGCTGACACATTTCAAGGACGCCAACATACCGTCTTTCGCGTGGTCGCCCGACGGGAAACAGCTCGCGTGCGTGCGCATGACCAAAGCGTACGTGCCCGTGCTCGTCAGGCTCTTCGAGTGATCCTCGCGCGCCGTCGTTGCGCCGGCAGCCGGGGGGTGCGGCGGGAAAGTTCACGCCGCGCCCCGGCGAACCGCGCCGCTTTCTCAGCGTTATGATGCTCACGCAGCGCCTACTGTGATTGCCCAGCTCACTGCGCCGCCCGGTTCGCGCCGCCGTCAGGCGGAGGCGGGCGGCTCATTCCTCCGGGGCCGTCTGGCTCTCGGTGCCGGAAGATTCGTCGTCGTCCTCCGCCGCCCCACCTCTAGGGCACGGACTCACCCACACGCCGTTGACCCAGCACTCGTCTCCCCCTTCACACCCGCCGATCAATGACCCAGCTAGCGCCTTTCTCAGCATCAAAGTGCCCCTGTAAGACTTCCCCTCGTTAGCTCCCGTGGAGGTTCCGGTGATGATGAGGTCGGCATCATCGCCCAACTCGATTCTGATCCTCATCCCTACCGGCTCGCCGAAACGGTTCTCCTGAGGGACGGTCTCGAACTCTAAGACTCGTGTCGCTGACATCCTCGCTTCTCCTTTCTCAACCAAGATGGATACAGCCTCGTACGCCGCACCGGCGTCGAGCTTCCCCTGACCCCAATTGGTGTTCGGCGTCACGCCCGTGAAGGCGTCGTCTCTGGCCGTGGATAAAAGCGCGCCGCGTATCTGCGCCGCCGCCAGCCCGGGCCAAAGTGACCACAACAGTGCCACGACGCCCGTCACGTGCGGCGCGGCCATGCTTGTTCCGCTCCTCAGGTCGTAACGAGGGGGGCCGCCGTTCGTGCGTATCCTCGGTGCCATGACGAGGGTGCTCGGCGCGGTCAGGTCGGGTTTAATGCGGCCGTCGCGCGTGGGGCCTGCGCTGGAGCCGGGCGCGAAAGCCCCTTTCACCTCTTGGGTGTTCCCGCGCGTCGAAGGCCGCGAGACGAACCCGCCGACCGTGATGGCACCTCGCGAGTTGCCGGGGAGCGTGATCGTCGAGGCGTCCGAACGGTGACTTTGGAAGTCGATCACGGTAACCGCATTCGGGCGGTCGGCCCACGCGTCGAAGTCGCCGCGCCCGACCCTGTCGCCGCGCAAAATTAACTGCCACAAGCCAGCCCCCCAGCCCTCGCCCCGCTCCAAGACGATGCCGATTCGGTTGTCGCCGTTCGTCGGGTGGCCGATCTCCGAACTGACGCGGGCGCGGTTCCCCGCCGGGAACTCGACGACTACGTCCGCCCCGCCCGGCTCGATGAAATCGCTCCGCCCGCCGCCGGGCGCTTGCAGCGCGACGGCGAAGCGGTCGCCGCCGCCATACCAGAGTTCTATCGCGTCGCCGTCGACGCCGCGGCCCGGGCAGGCCGTCAGCGCGAACGATAGGGCGAGTTCGCGCCCCTGCGCTACCTTCCCTCGCGCGTGGTGACAGGCCGGCCCGCCGCGTTCGTTGCCGGCCGAGACCACGATCAGCACGCGCCCCTCCCCGACGACGTGATCTATGGCGCGCTCCAGCAGGCTCGTGCCGTCGTGCGCGCCCAAGTTGTCGCCCTGACTGATGTTGATGACTACGGGCCGCCCCGAAGCTTCGGCTCGTCTCCGTATGTAATCTATCGCGTCCAAGACGTAGGCCGATCCGCCGACTGGCACATCGTTACGGTAAGTGACGAGGACAAGGTCGGCCCCGGGCGCGACGCCCTGATATGCACCGTTCGGTGCGCCGTTGCCCGCGGCGATCCCCGCCACGTAGGTGCCGTGCGCGCCGGCCCCCTCGTGATTCCTGACGATGACGGCCCGCCGAGCCGCGACGTGCGCGTCAAGAGTCGCCCTTGTGTACTCGACGCCGTAGCCGTACTCGGGCGGCGGCACGCCCGCCGAGCCGGCGAGATTCGTCTGATCCCACGCGGCGAGGATTCGAGTCCTGCCGCGCGCGTCCAGAAAACAGGGGTGGGTCAGATCGAAGCCCGAATCGATAACGCCGATGAGAGCGCCGCGCCCGTCCACGGGGATGACGCGGGAGCCGGTTCCGGGGTCGACCAGATTAATTTCCACGGCGCTAAAGTCCGTCTCGTCCTTGAACGCGCGGGAGGTCTCGACGAAGCGAACCGCGGGATGTCTCCGCAACTCCTCTAAACTCCCGGCCCGGACGAATAACCCCGCGACATCGCCCGCGCGCGAAGTGACTTCGCACCCTATGTCGCGGAGCACCGACACGTCGGTCTTGAACTGCACCAAGACGTGGACGCGTTCTTCCGGGCCGACATCCTCTCGCCGCGGGTGTCCGCGGTTGACATCTAATGACATGATGTTCGTGAGCCGCTTAAGACTAAAGTCTCGGCGCGGCGCATCACTCGCCTAGCAAGTGAGCACCGGGCAGCACCCCTTCGCAACCTCGTCAGGCGGTAAGCTCGTCCGGGGCACGCCCGCCTTTAAGGCGCGGCTTCAAAACTATTCTGTGGCAGGGATTCTTTTGACTTGCTCTGCCGTTCAACCGTACTAACCTGCGCCTAAGCCCGGAGAGCGCAGCGCCTGCTGTTACTAATCGCGTCGAACCGTGCGGGGAACTATCAGCCACCGGCGCTTCTCCGCGCGCAGCTCCCGCGCCGGGCGTTTCTCCTAACGCCGCCGGGCGTGCCGGTCGAACACATCCCGGCGACGGCCCTCGCCCGCGGGCTGCTCACGATCATCTTCCCCAAGCCGGCGCGTCTCCTAGGTGGAACGCCGCAGGCGGCTCACAGGCCCCTCCGGCACTACGGGCACGATAGCGCAGGTTGTGTTGCGAAAACTGAGCTGAGGCACGACGGCCGCGAGCAGCCCTCGGCAAGGCGGTCACCCAGAACACGCCCCGCGGCGGAACCGGCTGAGGTAGTTGGAAGGGGTGTATTGCAGGAATTGCTTTTAAGGCGACTCCGGCCCTGATAGTGAGAGAAGGGGCGGGCCTCCCACGTGTGCGGGATGCGGTGCTCCGGGGATAGTATCAAGCATGTAAGGTGAGACACGCGCGCAACGTCGCAGCTATTCACACCAGAACCTTTGTGAGCGACAAGATCGCGCCAGCAACGCGAAGCTTCACGATCCCGGAAAAGGGGTCCCGGTCGAGAGCACATGTCAGGGGCTTAAACCATCGGCGGCGCAGATTCGAGGGCGGGCTTGCCGCGAGCATGAAAAGTGTTACTGCTGTGCGGATTTGCGGCCGTGAAAGTGGCATTGCCGACCTCCGAGGTTAAAGAGCTGGCGGTTGAAGAATGTCCCGGCAGGTTTGATAGACCTGAACCAGAGAAATTCCGGCCTCAACGGGCGTGAGTGAAATGCCTTGAGAAGTAAAACCCCAACCAATAGCCTGAGCGGAGACTGAATCTTGGCTCATCGGGTTGTCAATTTGCCGTCCGACTCACTTGAGCGCGAGGGCGGCGTTGCTGAACCGAGCTACGACCCGGCGTGTCCCACGGCGAGAAGATCATGAATAACGCGCGGTGAGTTAGGGCGCTGCTCGATCAGCTCACGGCCTTCGAAGACGGCGACGATGGCGTCACCGACGAACTTGTCCACACTGCCGTGGCACTCGGAGACGACGGGCACGAGGCGGCCGAAGTAATCTTCGAGCATCTCCGTCACCTCATCCGGCTCCATCCGTCGCGCGAGCGACGTGAAGCCGCGCACGTCCGAGAACATGATCGTCGCCTCGCGGAACTCGCCGCCGAGGCGGATCGCGCCGCGCTGCTGGCGCAGCCGGTTGGCCAACTGCGGCGATATCAGCTTCAGGAAATTCGAGAGCACGTTCGATTCGCGCGCACCACTACAAGACGGTGACTAAGGAGAAGTTGCGCGGACATTATCGACCCGGTGGGGCAAGCTCGGCGGCCGTGAGGGAGGGAGCACACCCGAAGGGCTGTTTTTGCAACGCGGCCCCCAAGTATGAGGCCGCCGCGGCGACTAAACCGATAAGGCTTTCAGACGACGCGGCGCAGGAAGCCCAGATTGAAGGCGACGGGGAGCCAGACGGCGACCCCGGCGAGCACTTGGGGCGTCTCCTCTCCGGCTTCGCGCGCCGCGTCGCGCACGGCCTCGTAGAGCGGCGCGGGGCGCTCGCAAGCCTTGAGGAAGGCGAACTGCCACGGCACGACCTCTTCGACGAGGACGCGGTAGTTGGAGCGTCCGACGGCGACGAGCGTGGCGCGCGGCGCGGGCGGGTCGGGGCGCTCGCCCCTGTCTGACCTCTTCAGAAAATCGACCAGCGGGAACTTCAACTCAAGCAGACGCAGGCAGCCGGTCGCCTCCACCGTCAGCCCCTCGCCGAAGATCGCGAAGGGCGAGAGCGGCTCGGCCGGCGGCGGATCGTCCTCCGCGCCGCGGGCGCGCATGACCTCGGCGCGCGCCCGCTCGACGCGCGCGATCTCCGGCGGAAGGTCGAGCATGGCGCTCACCCCCGCGTCGAAGCGTTCGCCGCTCGGCTTGGTCTCCCGCAAAAATTGCGGGAAGTCCGCGCCGAGGTGGTAAAGGCTGGGCGCGCGCGGCGGCCGCGTGATGATGTACGCCTTGGCGAAGGCGTCGAAGACCGGGTCGCCGACGAAGCCGCGCAAGGCCGGGAAGTCCGCGCGCATGCATTCGAGCAGACGGAGCACGTAGCCGCCCGCGTAGATGCCGAGCCGCTCCCGCGCGCAGAGGCCGCGCCGCTCGGCCACCACGTCCTCGGCGCTCAGCCCGTGCCGCAGCGCGGCCGCGCGCAGCTTCTCGTCGAGGTTGCCGCGCTCCGTGACGACCGCCTTCATCCAGTGCTGCAAGAGGCTGAGGCGCTGTTCACTCATCGCTCGGTGCCAACTGGAACCCGACGGGGTTGGAGACGGCCGCCGCCGCGAGCGACTTCCGAACCGGCGCGCCGGGGTTCTCTCCCCTCAGAGCCGCCTCGGCCTTGCGCAGCTCCGCGACCAGACGGGGGAAGTCCGGGATGTTCGCGTCCCACTCAAGGAGCGTCGAGACGCCGCCCGTCAACTCCTGCGCCAGCCTGTACAGCTCCCACACGGGCGCGGGCACGGGCTGGTCGTGCGTGTCCACGAGGTAGCGGCCGCAGTCCGTCGGGCCGGCGATGTGGATTTGGACGACCGATTCGTGCGGCAGGCTGCGGACGTAGTGCTCGGGGTCGAAGCCGTGGTTGTGGCTCGACACGTAAACGTTGTTCACGTCGAGCAGCAGCCCGCAGCCCGTCTCGCGCGCCAACTCCGAGAGGAAGTCCCACTCACTGATGGTCGAGTCCTTGAACTCCAAATAACTCGAAGGGTTTTCCAAGACCAGCGGCCGCCCCATGAAGTCCTGAACCTGCCGGACGCGCTCCGCGACGTGCCGCAAGCTCTCCTCGTTGAGCGGCACGGGCAGCAGGTCGTGCGTGTTCACGCCCGCGACGCCCGTCCAGCACAGGTGGTCGGAGACCCACGCGGGGCGGACGAACTCCGCGAGCGCCTTCAGGTTTTTCAGGTAGTCCCAATCGAGCGGGTCCGTGCTGCCGACGGAGAGCGAGACGCCGTGCATGACGACGGGGCGGGCGGCCGCCACGCGCTCCAGCACGCGGCGCGCGTAGCCGTAGTTGTCGATGAAGTTCTCGCTGATGATCTCGAACCAGTCCACTTCGGGGTCGTGGCTCATCAGGTAGGCGAAGTGCTGGTTGCGCAGGCCGACCCCCAAGCCGAGGTTCGGGAGACCTCGGCGGGGGGGCCGGCCCTGCTGCCCTGCGCTTGAGTGATCCGGCATTACGTGGAGGGCGGGAAGGCCAAGCGCAGGTCGCTGTCCCCGGGCTTCTCGGGCGCGGGCTGTCCGCGGTGCGCGAGCACCTTGACGTAAGCCTCCCACGCTATGTCGTAGACGCGGTCGCCCACCTCGTACCTCTGCAACTCTTTCTGGCCCATCTTGTTCTTGATCAGAACCGGCTCGGCCGTCTGGCCGACGAAGTCGAAGAGCTCCATGAAGCCCACCGGCTCGTCGGGCTGCGGCCCCGGGTAGAGCTGCGAGGCCGAGATGGGGATGGCGCAGCCGCCGAAGCTCGCGCACATGTTGTCCGAGGGCGCGCTGTAGAGCGGCTTGGTGCTGGCCCCCGCCTGCGGCGGCCCCGACGACTGCGACTGCGCCTTCAAGGGCAGCGGCCGGGTCGGCTGCTCGTGGTCGAGCACGACCTTGATGCCGCACTGGTGACTCTGCCCCTGCACCTGAACGAAGCCGCAGCCGCCCTCGGCCTTGCAGCTGTTCGAGCCGCGGCACGAGTGGAAGACCTCGACCTGCGCGCAGGCGTTGCCCCCCTGATTCAGGTCGAGCCCCTGACAGGCGTGGTAGAGCTGCCCCGGATTCTTCGGGGCGACGCCGGCCGCGAGGTCGGGGTAGCGGCCGAAGACGGCCCAGCAGATCGAGACGCGGTCGCCCGAGCCGTACATCGAGGGTAAGGGGAAGCTCGTCGCCTCGTTCGTCCAGAAGCCGGAGAGGATGCGCGTGATGCCGGCGATGGAGCCGGCGGCCGCTTGGCTGAAGGTTTTGTAGTTGTCCGCCGTGGGGTCGTTCGCCTTCAGGTTGTTGAGCGCGGCGGCCACGGCGTCGGCCGGCGGGATGTTCCACTTGTTCGCCTTGTAGTCCTGCTCATTCGTGATGAGCATCTCGGCCGTCCACTTGTTGCCCGCGGCGTGCCACTGATCCCAAGTGACGACCGACCCCGCGCGCAGCAGCTCGTCTATCTTCAGGAAGCGGTCGTGGTGGTCGAGCCCGCCGTTCTCGGTGCGCGCGACCTTCTGGCCCGAAGGGTTGTCCTGCCGGCCCTGATCGTTGTAGTTCGGGTAGTCGAAGTCGAGCGCCTCCGGGTCGGGGCGGAACTGCCCGGCGACGGGCGCGTAACCGAGCAGCCCGGCGCGGCCGCGCGGCCCGCGGGCGCGCCTGATCTCGTCGGCCACGCCCTGCCCCTCGCCCTGATCGGTGATGGCGTTGATCATCGTCAGGATGTTCTCCATCGCGTCGGGCACGCTGATCTCGCCCGACGCGAGGGTGGGCATGTTGGGGTACTCGGGCTTGTGGTAGCTGCTCGCGGCGTTGAAGAGGTCGCGCTCCAGCGTGCCGCGGTTGAAGACGTACTCGAAGAGGCCGACGCCGTCCGTGTACTCGATCTCGACGTACTGCCAGAGGCACTTGTACATCGCGCCGATGGAGCCGAAGAGCGGAAGCGGGTCGCCGGCCTTCCAGTTCTCGAAGGGAACCGCGGGGAAGTATTTTTTCTGATTCTGCTCGGCGATAACCTTCTGGGCGTCCGCCTCGTTCTCCTCGATGGCGAGGAAGAGGCGGTTCTGCTCGACGGTCAGCGCGTCGAGCTTGACGCGGATGTCTTGGTATTCCTCGACCGCGTCCTTGAAGTCGAGGACGTGCGGCAGCAGCGTCTTGTCCGGCCCGTAGCAGACCCAGCCGTACTGATCGTCTTGGAGGGCGGGGCTGTTGTAGCTCGGCATGACGCCGAGCGCCTTGGCGATGTTCGAGGCGAGCTGGAGGTGCAGCATCTCGTCGATGAAGACGCTGAAGAAGTGGTTGAAGGCGGCGGCGTTGGCGCTGGCGTCGGGCGCGCGCGAGGGGGCGGAGCCGGGCCAGAGCCGGCCGCGGTAGAAGTCGTTCCCCTTGCTGGTGATCTGGTGCATCCCCTGAATGGAGTACATCGAGACCATGTAGAGCGGGAGCGTGAACAGCTCCACGTCGACGGCGGCTTGGGCGATGGCTTGGAGGGCGGCCTTGTCGGTCTCCCTGTCGGCGGGATCGCGCAGTTTCAGTTCCGGTCGTTGAAACGTTTCCATGTCTCTCCTTGTGGGCTCCGGCTGGAGTGAGAACAAGGTGCGTCAGACTGCTTGGTTGTGTCTTGCGAATTCCGACCCGGTTCGGGGCGGCTGGTGAGAAATGCCGGGCGGATGATACTTCCGCGACTCTTGAAAATGCAAGAACTCTGTCCCGGCCACGTGGGACGGCCGTGCTGCGACAACACCGTCAGGCGCGGCTGTGCCCACAAAGTCCGGCAGTGCCGCTGATGAAAAATTTTCTTCCCCTCCGAAGTCTGGGATTACCTATAACGCGCAAAAAATTATTGACTTAGAATTAGCGCCACACTACTCTTTCGCTGCTCTGAAATTCACGGCCTAACGCCGAAGGCTATTCGCTTACTCTACGGGCGACCCTCACAAAATATCTACATTTTAGGGGGCCGCCTTTTAATCGGTATTGCCGCAATAACGGCTCCCTCAGCGTCCGTCGTCTTTCCTAACAGCCGGTAAATTCCCGACGAAGCTACTGCCCTCCGAAGGCGGGGAGACATTCACATGGAATTGTTTACATTCATTCTTGGAGTAGCAGGCACGGTGCTCAGCAACGTGATCACAGACCTCGTAACCGGCAGATCAAAGGCCGCGCGCAGAGCGGAGATAGAGCGGCAGGTTGAGGCCGTCCTTTCCGAGCGAACTCCGCGACAGACTCCCGAATTGAAGGTTGAATCGGGCAGGGTAATGAGCGAGATCGACTCGCTGGCGCGCCTCGATCCTGATCTGAAGGTTAATGAAGATCGTATCGAACTGGCCGAGCAGATTCGGCCCGGGATCGCGCGCCCGGAAAAGCAGATCAACATCGAACTTGCTCAAAGGCTGGAGAGGTTGAATGAGACGGTGCGCGCCCGCCGAGTACAACTCGGGCTGCCGCTCCAACCGGCCGCCGACGTTGCGGCCGGCGACGCCCGCCCGCAAGAGATACCGACGGGCTGGGAACAAGCGCCCCCCGAGCCGAAGGAGTCGGAATGGTCGCGGGCACTGAGGGACATGCGGGATCGTATTCGCCAGCGGCGCGCCGAGGGGGGTCGTCCCGATGACTAACCCTTACATACCCCCTCGTTTCCGACGCGCGGTCTGCCTTCACGTGGTTAAAAATCTACTGCCGCCAGACCTCATCCGCGCCCCGCTTATTCTGGGAGTTCACGGGCCTTCCGGCGACGGGAAAACATTCCTGTGCGAACACGTCCTGCAAGACCTCGGCGTTAAAGCCTTCCTCATATCCGGCGGCCAGCTGGAAAGTCACGCGGCCGGGGAGCCGGCCAACTTGGTGCGCGAGACATACATCAGGGCGAGCCGCTCCGTCGAAAAGGGCGAGTGCGTGGCCGCCGCCGTTCTTATCAATGACATCGACACCGGCTTGGGAGACTGGGGGGACATGGTTCAATACACCATCAACCGCCAGACGGTGTTCGGGGAGCTGATGCATTTAGTTGACTACCCGACCTCGGTCGCGGGCCGGGACACTAAGAGGATTCCGATCATCATCACCGGAAACGACTTCACCAAGTTGTACGAGCCGCTGGTGCGCGCGGGGAGAATGACCGCCTTCGGGTGGACGCCTGATCAGGAAGAGAGGGCGGAAATCGTCTCCCGCATTTTCCCCGAGCTTTCCGGCGAGGAGTGTCGGACGTTAATTCTGGAGTCGGACGGATTCACCGGAGGCGCGCCCCAACACCTGCCCGTCGCGTTCTACTCCTTCCTGCGCGGGACGCTCGCCGACGATTCGCTCTGGGATGAGGTGGAGAGGGTGGGACTGCCGAGGACGATTGCCCTGCTCAGGGAAGGCTTCCGGCCCAATTTAAGTATCGTCGTGAGCCTCGATCTCCTCCTGCGAAAAGGCCGGGAGCTGATCGAGTCGGGCAAACTGATCAACCATCTGAGGAGAAAGTGAAATGGCACGGACATTCGCCGTCACCAAGACCATCACAGTGGCAAGGCTGGAACTCCTGAAGATGCAGGTGAGGATCGCCCTGCGGCGCTCGGCGAACGCGGATCAGAAGGGCCTCGACGCGGTCGATAAAGGACTCGACAAGAAGTGGATCAAAAGGGTCACGGTATACGGGTTCGATTCGCAGAAGCTGTGCCGGGCGCAGCTCGACTTGGAGATAGATTGGAACGAGCACACAGTCCAGCTCTCACGCGGGAAGGCCCAAGTGACCATAGACGGCCGCTGGCCGGATAACACCGCGATTGAAGTATACGAGGCCATCAACCTGTTCAACAGGTGGGTCGAAACCAACATGCTGCGTACGGAGTGGGTGATCTCCTACGCCCCGCATTTGAACAGGGACGAGATAAATCGCATTCTCGGCTTCAAGCCCGCGCCGCCCGTCAGGTGGGCCGGCAAGGCGACCGGCAGTGAGATGGACATCCCCGAACTGCCGGAAGTCCGCGTCGGTTTGTATGCGCTATAGGTCAATCCGCCCACCACGCGCGCGGGCTACAACACCCCGCCGGGCGACTTCGTTTCGGGAATTGTCATTCGGAGGTGAGGGTTTTCATCGCGGACGCGGCGGCTATCAGGAATACGAATTCGCACAGGGCTTGCGCGGCGGGGGAGTCTAAGGTGACACCCTTATTCCCCTCCTTCGGGTCTAACTTCTGCTCGTACCCCTGAGCCGACACGGGGAAAAAGTAGACGCGGTTGAACCTTTCTTCCAGAAACTCGATGATCCCTCGTCGCATCACGGCCGGGAGCGAGACCCCTTCGATGTACCGGGTGTCGTTGCCGGGAACCGAAAAGACGCTGTGGAAGTCGTCTTTCAACGTATTCTTCGCCTGATCGGATACCATCTGGGCGATTCTGAGGACGCTGTCCGGGTTGATCATGCCGGTGCCGTTGCCGTCGGCCCCGGACAGGAGCTGTAGCGACTGCGGGGATATGCCGCGCGAGACGAACTTCTGCGCCCCCGACGAAAGGCTTTCGAGGACGATCCCGTCTCTTTTCAAAGCCTCGAAGAAGTTTGCGAGGAAGCCGTTCGGCCTCCAGTAAAGGTCGGCCTTGGGGAAGGTGACGATGAAGTCACACTCCTTCGCCAGGGCGTAGGGGTCGTCCGCGCCCTCCTGCTTCCTGATCTCGTATATCTTATTGACGACGGCCTTCAGCATCTCGAAGGAGTCGCGCACGGCGCGCGACTTGGAATTCAGCCGCTCCTTCTGGTCGACGAAATCCCGCCACGACTCCTGAAGGGCGTTGCTGCTGAGCGTGGAAGCGAAGGTCTGCCAAGCCACGAAGTCGAACAGGTAAACGAACGTCTTGGCCGACCTGAGCGCGCCCAGCACGACGGGGTCTTCGGCCCCGCCCAGCAGCGCGGCCTCCATCTTCTCACCGGCCACGTCCGTGAACACCATGTCCACGCGGGACTGGGGGTTACCGATCGGCTCCAAGCTCAGCGTCAGCGTGTAGCGCGCGCCCTCCTCCGTGGCCGAAGGCATCTGATTCTTGTAGTGATTGTGGTGGTAGAAGTCGAACACGACCTCGTCCACCGGCCCCGGGTAGGAGAGCGAATAGCCGAACTGACTGAGCGAATCAGACAGAGCAACGAGTCCCGACTGCGCGATGCTGGATTTCCCGGACCCGGTGCCGCCCAGCAGCACCAAGCTGTGCGCGTTGCGGTCGCTCGGGCACCACCCGCAGATTGAAGAGACGATCCAGTTGCGCGCCATTTTACGCAGCGGCCTTGAGGTGCCGCCGAAGACCTTCGTGCGCACGAGGTAGTCGGGTAAAGTCATCGCCTGCCCCCGGCACGCGAAATCGACGACCGAGCTGACGACGCCCAGAAAGCGATCCCGGCCGATGGACTCAAGCAGCTCCGAAGTCCGTTCGATGTTACTGGGCGAACCCGGCTCGGGGTCGTCGAACAGGGACGTGATGTTGCGGCCGACCTCGTCCTCGGGCAGCGTCCCGCCCTTGATCTCTTCGACAAACTCCTTCGGCCAGTAAGGCTCGAACATCTTCACGGCCGGGTAACTGGTTATGAACTTACCCAGCGTCTCCCAATCCTGAACGACGGAGTTCAGGCCGAACCGGTACTGTCTCACCACGCGACCTTGCGACGCGCCGTTAACGTCAGCGCCGGCGGGCGGTTCCTTCTCCGCGACGCCCTCCAGCTCCTCGTCGTGCTCGATGTAGCCGCCGCACAGGAAGACGTTCAGCACGTGGGCGAATTTCATCACGCAGTCGGCCACTTGCTCGCCCGTGATCGGCCGCGCCTTACCGGTTTCGGGGGCGACCCTGATGTTGTTCATGCCGGAATCGAACATCGAAGGCGCAGACCGCTGCTGCGGCTCCGCGGCGGGCGTCTTCGACGCCGCCGCCAGCTTCAGCATGAAGCCGACGTAGCGCGCGTAACCGGGCGCGATGGTTTGAAGGTTTCTGACGAGGCGGGGCCAGTTAGCCAGATCGGTTTTGAGCGAAGTCGCATTAAAAGCCCCGTCCGCCCCCAACCCCTCCGCTTCGTAAGTAAGTAGTTCTTTCAGGGCGTCGAAATCTTCCGGCGTGATCCTGCCCCTGCCCTGTATGGCGTGCTGGACGGCATACTGCTGGTCGATGATTTCGAAGAGCGACGCGACGTAATCGTAGGGCGCGATCTGGCCGTAAATTAAGGAGTAACACTGACTGAGCTTTTCGACGAGGTCAGCGCCATCGAGCGAGTCCTGCGTCTTCGGCAACTGGCGTATTTTATTCAGTACGGCCAGACTCTCCTGCGAGCGACAAAGAACCTTTATCCCTTCGGAGAAGGGGCTGGTGAAGAAGCCCAGCTTATCCATGTTGTCGCCCACCTGATAGGGCACAACCTCCAGAGGGACGCTGTCGAGGCCGTACTGATCATGGAATAACAGCGCGTCGTCGAAGAAGGTGAGGAAATTGACGAAGTGCGCGACCATCGTGTTGAGGGCCTGCCGGGCCTTGGAGGTGAACACGAGCTGGTAGCTGGCAAACTCGCGCATGCTCATCGGGTTGCCGCAGGCGGGGCAAATGATGTTGCCGCTGCGTGAAGTGCTGAGGAATTGTTGTTTATTGTTACTGCTCATGTTTAGTACCTCGAAAGCGGGGGCGTGAGGCCAACAAGATGTGCTCTTACTGGCAGGGAGTTATTCACCGGACGAGGCGGCACTATAGTTCCGGCCCGCGAAAATTGTCAACGGCATTGGTAGCGCACCTTCCGCCCGTTGCTGCCGGTCGCGACGTGCCAAGCGCCCGGCGGGGCCGGCCGGTCGAAGTCGTCGAAGTGATAGAACTTGCGGAAGCGGGAGGCGGGGTTGTCCACGGCCTCCCGTAACCACGGGTGCTGATCGGAGGTGTGGTTGAAAGGGATGTCGAGGATGACGCGCACGCCGCGCCGGTGCGCCGCGGCCGTGAGGTCTCTGAGATCACGGAGCGCCCCGTACTCAGGGTTAACCGCCTTGAAGTCGGTCACGTCGTAGCCGTGGTAGCTCCGCGACGGGAAGACGGGCATCAGCCAGAGGATGCCGACTTCCAGATCGCCATCCGTCTCGGGGCGGCCGTCGTTGAGGTAGTTCAGTTGCTCGCGGATGCCTTTGAGATCGCCGATCTCGTCGGCGTCCGTCGGCGTGTCCGCCCACGAGCGGACGAAGATGTGGTAGACGGAGTTGTTCTTGTTCTGAGCGTCGGCGCGGGCTACCGGGCAGTCGCCGCCGAGCAGCAACGACGCCAGCAGGATCGGCACGACGCGAAGCCGACGCAGAACAGTCGCCCCTGACGAGGCGGCCGAAGCTACGACCGTCCGCAAAACATCGGGAAGCGTATCTGTACTCAGCCGTCCTGCTCGTCTCATGGCACTTGGGCCTTTCTGCCGTAAATAGGGGCCGACTTGTCGAACACGTGGCGGACGGCACCGGAGCTGGCTCGGCTGCCCGTACACGACCCGAAAGTCACACCGACGGGCCTGTTCGGTGTGGCCGCATAGCGAAGAAGCAGATCACGCCGTGGTCGGCCTTCGGCAGTTTTCGCAACACAGTCCTGTAACGGTCGCGGCGAGATACCAGCCTCACGGCGCGCGCGGCGCTGCTTGAAGGGCCTCCGTCGGCAGGCCCTCCTTCACCCAAGCGGTGAAACCGCCGCGTAAGGCGGCGACGTTGCCGAGGCCGCCGCGCTTGATTTCGCGCGCCGCCTCAATGCTCAAATGATCAAACGGGCAGGCGCAATATGTAACGATTAATTTATCCTTCGGCAGCTCGTTGAGTCGGGCGGCGAGTTCCCGCCGCGGCAGCAGCGTCGCGCCTTTGATGTGGCCCTCCTTAAACTCCGGTTCGCTGCGCACGTCGAGGACGAACGCTCCGGCGCGCGCCAACGCGCCGGACAACTCCCCGACGCCGATGCGCTCGACCTGCTCTTCGGCGGCCGCCGCGCCGCCACCGCCC
>DATCVD010000294.1:0-4156 GCA_036567125.1 Pyrinomonadaceae bacterium
CGGCGAGGCGCGCGCCTTCGAGCTGTTCCTGACCGCGCGCCGACTCACCGCCGCCGAGGCGTTCGCGTGGGGGCTGGTCACCCGCCTCGCCGGAGACGCGCTCGAAGGCGCGCTCGCGCTGGCAGCGGCCTGCGACAAGCCCGGCAAAGCGGCGGCCGTCGACTAAGAGGAAGCGGCCCGGCGACGGAAGCGGCCTGCGACGAAAAGGGCGACGGGGTTTAGTCCCCGTCGCCCTTTCCGGTCAGCCCTCCGAGAAAAATCTCAGAAGGAGAAGCGCGCCCCGAGTTGGAGCGTGAAGGGGCGGCCGACCGGCGGGCCGAAGCCGGGGCCGTAGAGCGAGAGCGGCTGGAGGAAGCCGGCGGGGTTCGTCGCCGGGTTGAGGCCGAAGCGGTTCGAGAACGCGAGGTTCTCGGTGTTGAAGAGGTTGTAGAAGTCGGCGTAGGTGCTCAGGCGCATGTTCTCGCCGAAACTGAAGTTCCTGGCGGCGCGCAGATCGACGTTGAAGTAGCGGCCGCTGCGCTCCTCGATGTTGCCGTTGCTGTCGATGACGAAGCCGCCGCGGAAGTTGTTGACCTGCACCTGCCGGCACCCGCGCGGGTTGAGCGCGCGCACCACGTCCGTCGGCGTCTGCGTCGCGGGCCGGTTGCGCAGCGCCTGCAACACGCCGAGCGGATCGACGCCCTCGCAGAGGCGGTCGTTCGTCGCCAAGCCGTCGCCGTCGATGTCGACGCCGGTGGACGGCGAGTAGGGCCGCGCGCTCGCCAGTTGCAGGATCGGCGCGAGCTGGAAGCCGTACGGCAGTTCGAAGACGCCGCTGGCGACGATGCGGTGGCGCTCGTCGAAGCGGGTCGGGCCGAACTCCTCCTCGCGGAACTGAATCTCCGGCGTGACGGCGATGCCGTTGCCCGTGTAGGAGGCGACGGGCTGGCCGCCCCACGAGCGCGAGCTGGCGAGGACGTAGCTGGCCGAGAAGGTCATGTTGCGCCGCCGGCCGCGCAGCGTCGTCGCCCAGCTGTCGTAGAGCGAGCGGTTGGTCGTGCCGATCATGTTGATCTGCTCCAGCCGGTTGGCCGGCTGGCCCGCCTGCGTGAAGGCGAGATCGAAGTAGCGGGTGTTGGCCCCGCGGACGCAGCGCGGCGAGTCGGGGACGGAGCCGGGGAAGAGCGGATCGCAGAGGCCGCGAATCTGCGGGTTGATGACCATCACGCGCGGCTCGTGGAGGCCGAGCGTGTGGACGTAGTCGCTCGACAGGGTCATGTTCTCCCCGACCTGCGTCTCGAAGCCGAAGGAGAACTTCTGGACGTAAGGCTCGCCGGCGTCGGGGTCGGTGATGCGGCCGAAGCTGCCCGTGCCGAGCTGGTCGATGGAGAAGTTGGCGGGCAGGCCCGGCAGCGGATCGACGCCGAAGCGGAAGCCGGCGAGCTGGCCCGACCCGACGGCCGTGTTCGTCAGGTTAAGCACGGTCTGGTAGATCTCCGGGCCGCTCTGCGCGAAGCCGAAGAGGGTCAGGTTCTGGAAGAGCTGGTCGTAGAAGATGCCGTAGCCGCCGCGGATGACGGTGCGGCCCGTCCCCGTCGGGTCCCACGCGAAGCCGACGCGCGGCTGAAACTCCGTCCAGCTCGGCGTCGAGCGGCTGAGCTTTTCGGGGTCGGCGGTCAAAGCCTGCGCGCGCTCGTCGTTGAGCCCGCGCAGCAGCGCGAAGGTGCGGTTGTTGGTCTGGTCGGGGAGGTTGCCGATGTTGGCGTCCCAGCGGAGGCCGAGGTTGAAGGTCAGGTTGCGGCGGAACTTCCAGTCGTCCTGCACGTAGAAGGCGAGCTGGTGGAAGACCTGATCGTGGCTCGCCTCGCCGGTCGCGAACTGGATGTTCTGCACCGCGCCGGGCGTGGCGAAGCCCTGCGGGTAGCGCGTCGTGTTGGTCGTGATCACGGACGGCAGGTCGAAGAACTGGACGGTGTAGCCGCTCGACCCGAAGAAGAAGAAGCCGCCGAGGTCGGTCTTGATGTAGTTGGTGCCGAACTTCAGGCTGTGGTCGCCGGCCTGCATCGAGAAGTCGTCGCGGAACTGGTACTTGCGTTCGAGGGTGGCCTGCGGCGTGTTGACGTTCGGGCCGATCTCGATGCCGGCCGGGAAGACGAGGCGCGGGTTCGTGGTGACGCCGAGGATTTCGTTCTTGAAGTCCTGAATGTGGAAGACGAACTGGTTGAGCTTCGTCGGGCTGAAGGTGTAGGTGTGGTTGACGACGAAGCTGTAGAGCTTGTTGTTGGTGAAGTTGCCGCCCGTCAGATCGGTCGTCGCCGGGTTCGGCACCTGATCGTTGGGCGAGTCGTTCTTCTGGTAGGCGAAGCGGTAGAACATCGACTGGCGGTCGCTGATCCGGTGGTCGATCTTCGCGGTGAGCAGCGTGTCGTTGTAGGGCGTCGGGATTTCCGCGACCGCGTCGTTGCCGGGGATGAGCCTGATCTCGGTCAGCGCCGTCTGCGTGACGGCGACGTTCTGCCGCTCGCGGAAGCGTTCGACCGCGAAGAAGAAGAACAGGTCGTCGCGCTTGATCGGGCCGCCGAGTGATCCGCCGAACTCCTGCCGGCTGAACGAGGGCTTGGCGAAGGTCGGGTCGGCCGCCTCGCGCTGCTTCTCGAAGAAGTCGAGCGCGCGCAGCTTCTCGTCGCGGAAGTTCGCGAAGGCCGAGCCGTGGAAGTCGTTCGTGCCCGACTTGGTGATGACGTTGACGACGCCGCCGACGGCGCGGCCCTGCTCGGCCGTCCAGCGGTGCTGCAGAACCTGAAACTCCTGAATCGACTCGTAGGAGAAGTTCTGCAGGAGGCTCCCCACCACGTTGTCCTTGTTGTCGCCGCCGTCCACGTTCACGTCCACCTGCCGGCCGTCGCCGCCGTTGAAGGCGACGTTGCCGACGCGCGTCTTCGTCGGGTCGAAGTTACCGGCGGGGCGGGCCTCCGGCATGATGACGGAGAGGTTGGCGAACGTGCGGTTGAGCAGGGGCAGGTTCTCGACCTCGATCTGCGTGACGACGCCGCCCAGATCGGAGCGGGTCGTCTCGACGAGGACGAGGTTCGAGGAGACGTCCACGGTCTCGGTCACCTGCCCGGGCTGGAGATCGAAGTTGAGCGTGCGGGCCGTGCCGACGTTCAGCTCGATGTTGGGGAGGCGGGCGCGGCTGAAGTTCGGGGCCTCGACCGTGACCTCGTAGTTGCCGGGCGGGAGTTGCGTGACGGTGAAGTCGCCGTCGTCGTTGGTCTGCGTCGTGCGCGAGACGCCGGTGCCGGTGTGGCGCGCCGTGACGGTCGCGCCCGCGACGGCCGCGCCGGACGGATCGGACACGCGGCCGGTGATGTCGGCCGTCGACACCTGCGCGAAGGCGGCCGACGCCGACACGACGAGCAGGGCGAACAGCGAGACGATGGAGCGTTTAAGAATTAGACGGTAGCCATTCATCGATGGCGCCTCCTTTTGTTTTCGTCGTCGTAACGTAAGGGCGAGTCAGGAGACTGCGCGCGACAGCTAGGGTGGGCCAGTATTTCAGGCAACTACCATTCCGCCGCGGCGCGCGGCGGCAACTGCTTCATTTACCGGCGCGGGGCGCGGCCGGCGCACCCGCGCCTACGAAAAACTGGATGCGCGGATTGGAGTTTCTGGATGACGGGGGCGGCGCGGGGGCCGCGCCTTTCAGCCGCGCTCGCCGCGCCCGGCCCTGTCGAGGAAGCGCGCGACGCCGGCGCGGCAGTCGTCCGTCATGCGCGCGATGGTGTTCACGTCAACGCCGGCTTCGAGCGCGTCGTCGAAATTCATGCCGTCCATCTGGTAGAGCAGGCGCTTCGTGAGCGAGACGGCCGAGCGGCTGGCGCGCTCGAACGAGTGGACGTAAGCCTCCACCCCGGACGCGAACGCGTCGTCGTCGAAGACGTGGTTAATCAGCCCCGCGCGTTCGGCCTCCTCCGCGCCGATCTCGGTCCCGCGCACGACCAGCTCGAAGGCGCGCTTCTCCGAGACGTTGCGCCTGAGGATCGCCATCACCATCGCGGGCACGAAGCCGATCTTCACCTCCGGGTAGCCGAAGCGCGCCGAGCGCGCCGCGAGCACGAGGTCGCACGCGGTGGCGAGGCCGCACCCGCCCGCGAGCGCGCGCCCGCGCACGGCCGCG
>DATCVD010000295.1:0-2118 GCA_036567125.1 Pyrinomonadaceae bacterium
CCCCGCGCTGCCGCGACGCGGGCGCGTAGGCGAGCGCCGAGAGGCGCGCGTCCAAAGGCCGCTCGCGGCTGTAGGCCGACTGGAACGCGGCCAGCCCTCTGTCCACGTCGGACTGGTAGATGAGCGCGCGCCAGAGGCCCACGCCGAGGCCGACGGCGATGACCGCGGCGGCGGCCGCCGGCAGGTAGAGCCTGTACAGCTTTTGCGCGCGGCCGAGCGCCGCCTTACGTTTCTTCAGCGCCAGCGCGAAACCGAGTTTGTCGCGCCGCGCCTGCGAGCGGAGGAAGTACTCTTCAAACCTCTCGACCTCGTCGGCCGGGATTTCGCCCATCACGTACCGGTCGATCAGCTCGTCGGTAACGACGTCCGACTCTTCGGCGTAGCGCGCGTCGGAGAGCAGGCGCAGCTCCACCTGCTCCTCGTCCTCCTCGGCGAGCCGGCCGAGCAGGTATCGCCTCAGGCGCTCGCGATCTTCGGCGCTGAAGGCCGCCGCGTCGCCCGGCCCCGGCCCGCCCGGCCCCGGTCGGCTTTCCGGCTGTTGTTGGTTTTCCGGGACTATGGCTGACGCTCCTTCTCGATGAGGCCGGCATCCTGCCCTCTCTGTACTAATGCTTCCAGAGACGATTTTTGTTCTGCCCCGAGATTCTCGACGCACCGCCGGACGCACTTTTCCAGGTCGCGCCTGATGTGGTGCGCCCGCGTCCGCAGCGCGCCGACACTCACCCCCAGCTCCGCGGCCGTGCGCCGGTGGTGCTCGATCTTGTCCTTCCCCTCGTAGAGGTAATAATCGAGGATCAGCTCGCGTTTCTGGGCGGGCACGAACTTGAGGCACTTGAGCAGGCAGTCGTAGCTGTCGCTCTCGGCGGCCGGGCGCGGGATGTGTGGCTCCGGGAGTTTGTCGGTGGCGATCTCTTTGCGCCGCCACGCCTCGCGGACGACGTTGCGGGCCACCCCGCGGAAGTAAGCCTCCGGCTCGCCGACGTACTCCCCGCGGATTTCGCGCAGGCGTCCGACGACGCGATCAATCGTCACGTCGGCCAAATCTTCCGCGTCGCTGAAGCCCTTGGTGATGAAAATTCTTATTAAGCCGGAGCGGATGGACTCGTACTTCTGCGCGGCGACCGCGCGGTCTGAGTTTAACCAGTCCAGTAAATTATTGAAGTCATCATCCATACGGGCCTGTGCGCAAGGGGCGCGCGGTGGGCTGGGGGCTACGAGTGTTGCCGGGCGGAATTATCCGGCGACGATCACCTTCACAGCCGCGAGTAGGTGAGGCCGGTCTGGCCTTGATACTTGCCGCCGCGGTCGTCGTAGGAGGTGGCGCAGTCTTCGTCGGACTCGAAGAAGAGGACTTGGCCGATGCCCTCGTTGACGTAAACGCGCAGGGGGAGATCGGCGAGGTTGGCGAGTTCGACGACGAGGCGGCCCGTCCAGCCGGCTTCGAGCGGGGTGGTGTTGACCAAGAGGCCCGCGCGCGCGTAGGTCGATTTGCCGAGCGCGACGCCCGTCACGTTGCGGGGCATGCGGAAGGTCTCGACCGTGACGCCGAGGGCGTAGGAGTGCGGCGGCATCAGGTAGTACTCCGAGCCGTCGTCGGCCGCGCGCAGCGGCGGCTCGACGAGCGACGAGTCGTCGAAGCGCTTCGGGTCGATCTCGCGGCCGTGGATGGGCGAGAAGACGCGGAAGCCGTCGCCGGCCAGCCGCATGTCGTAGCCGTAGGAGGACGCGCCGGCCGAGATGATGCGGCGGCCGTCGACCTCGCGGACGAGCGCGGGGCTGAAGGGGTCGATGAGCTGGCGCTCGTCGCACATGCGGCGAATCCAGAGGTCGGACTTGATCGTCAAGGGGGTTCGCTGTCTCCTGTCGGATGTGTTTACGCGCGGCGCGCGGTGGGCGAGTCATCTTGCTTCAAACGCGGCGCGGCTGGCAAGCGGCGGCGCGCGGCGCGAAAGCGGGGCGACTAAAAAAAAGGGGCGGCTAAAAAAACGGGGCGGACGCCGCGGTGACGAGCATCGCGGCGGCCGCCCCGGTTCTGCGGTTCACTCCGAGGACGGAGCGGGCGCGGGGCCTACTACCGCCGGCCCGCGACGCCCTTGTTGACGCCCTCCTTCGCCCGCC
>DATCVD010000296.1:0-5192 GCA_036567125.1 Pyrinomonadaceae bacterium
GCCCACGTGACGGTGACCTGCGCGCTCTCGGCGGAGGCCACGGCGAGGCTCGTCGGCGCGGCGACCGCGGCCCGCGCCTCGTCGGGTTGCGACACAATTATGAGCAGGGCCAGCAGGAGCAGGACGACGCACCTCGGCGTCCCTGCCCAGCGCCCCAATCGCTTTACTCTGTTCATCATAGCTCCTCTATTACCTTTGGCGGCCCAAGGTCTCACGGCCTTACTGGAGGCTCAGCAGGACGAGGATCTCGCCCGTGCCCTTGTCCAGCGACTCCAGCGCCTTGCCGATGAGCGTGCCGGGGCGGTGCATCGCCACGCCGCCGACCATCACCGGCTCGGAGCGCATCGCCACGCCCTCGACCCCGCTCGTCACGATGAGATCGCCGATTTTGATCGCGCCGCGCGAGGCGTCGACTTTGACCTTGACGCGGCCCGTCGTCGCCACGAGCGCCTTGCCCTCGCCCGCCTCGCCGAGCAAGAGGCCCGGCTGCGCCGAGATGACCCCGGCGACGCGCGTGTCGTAGGCGGTGTGCGAGGCGAGGACGTGGTTGTCGCGCGCGGTGTCCAAGACGACGACCGTGCCGGCCGCGAGCCGCTGCGTGGTCGGGACCCACTCGGCCACGTCCTGATACTTCGCGCTGATGTTGCCGTCCACGGTGATGTTGCCGGCGACGTGCAGCTTGCTCGCCGGGGCCGTCGTGCCGATGCCGACGTTGCCGTTCGTGTTCTGGTCGACGAACAGGCCCATGTAGCCGCCCACCTGCCGCACCATGAACGCGCCCGGCAGGGTCGGGTGATCGGAAGGGTTGAAGATCAGGCTGTTCACCATGCGGCGGATCAGCGTGTCGTTGTTACCGTCGGGGGAGGTGCTGTCCACGATGAAGCGATTGCCGGCGATGCTCGCCACCGGCCCCACCCACGCGGGGTTCGGCCCGGTGCGCGTGCCCGTGGAGAAGTACTCCCGGCCGCTGCTGTCGCGCACGCGGAAGGGCGTGTTGGTGCTGCCCGAGATGTCGAGCAGGTACGCCGGGGCGGCCGTGCCGATGCCGACGTTGCCGGCCGAGCTGATGCGCATCCGCTCGACGCCCTCGCCGCTGGCGGCGGTCAAAAACTGGAGGCCGATGGGCATGCTGCCGACCGCCACCGGCCCGTCGATGGCGAACCGCAGGCGCGCGCTGTTGACGAAGCTGGCCCCGTCGAACCCCGACGCGAAGAGGCTGCCGACGTTGTCGCCGTTGAGCGCCGCCGCGCCCGCCCGGCTCTTCCTGAAGAAGAACAGGGCCGAGTTGGAGTCGGCGCTCGTCTGCTCGCTGATGATGCCGCGGACGGAGCCGGCGCCGGCCCCCGTGGAGACGTGAAGGCTCGTCACCGGCGCGGTCGTGCCGATCCCGACGTTGTTGGTGGTGGTGTTGTTCGTGCCGCTCGTCGCCCACTGCGCCCGCGCCTCGCCGGCCTGAAAGATCGCCGCCGCCGCGGCGAGCAGGCAGAGGGCGGAGGCGCGCACAACGCGCCCGCCGAATCTTCTCTGATCGAATGAGGTCTTCATCTTGATTTTTAGCCTTTCTTGCTACGGGTGCTTATTGCATGCTGAGGAGCACGAGGATTTCGCCCGTGCCGCCCGCGAGAGGCTCAAGCGCCTTGCCGATGATCGTGCCCGGCGCGTGCATCTTCCGGCCGCCGACGACGACCGGCTCGGACTTCATCGCCACCCCCGGCATGTCGCTCGTCACGATCAGGTCGCCGATCTTGATCGGCGCGCGCGTGGCGTCGACCTTGACCTTGACGCGGCCCGTCGTCGCCACGAGCGCCTTGCCCTCGCCCCCCTCGCCCAGAGAAATGCCGGGCTGCGCCGAGATGACGCCCGCGACGGCCGTGTCGTAAGAGGCCGTCGAAGCGAGGACGTGGTTGGAACGCTCCGGGTCTAAGACGACGACCGTGCCGGCCGCGAGTTTCTGCGTGGTCGGAACCCACTCGGCCACGTCCTGATACTTGGCCGTGATGTTGCCGTCCACGCGGATGTCGCCGGCCACGTGGAGCCGGGCGAGCGGCGCGGCCGTGCCGACGCCGACGTTGCCCTTGACGATCACGTCGTTCTTGCCGGGGTTCGCGTAGGCGTAGTTGTCGGAGACGAGCAGGCCCCCCGCCTTGAGGCCCGACGCCGACGCGAGGCCGGGCGCGTTGATAAGGTTGAGGTAGCGGTTCAGTTCGGCGGAGCCGGTGCCCGTGTAGAGGGTCGGGCTGCCGCCGGCCTCTAGAAGCATGTTGCCGCGCACGTCCAGCTTCTGGGCCGGCGCGGTCGTGCCGAGGCCGACGTTGCCGCCGCTCACCGTCAGCCCGACCGTCCCGCCGTTCGAGATCAGGTGGAGGGCGTTCTCCGCGCGCAGCGCCAGCGAGTCGGCCAGCGTGCCCGCGGCGTAGCCGCCGCCCGCGCCCGTGATGCCGAGGTAAGCCTTCGGCGTCCCGGCCCGGTCGAAGCGGACTTCGGGGTAGGTCGCGGCATCGACGATGATGCCCTCCTGCCCGGCCGTCGAGACGACGTGCAGCCGGTGGCTGGGGGCCGTCGTGCCGAAGCCGACGTTGGCCGGGAAGCTGAAGATGCCGCCGCCGACGTTCGCGCCGAACGGGCCGGCCGAGACGTTCGTCGCCGCGAGGCTCGTGGCGGCCGTGCCCGTGCTGCTGCCGCCGACGTACGCCGTGGTCTGCACCGTGCCGTCGGGGAAGACGTAGCCCGCGCTGGAACGAATCTGCCCCGCCACGTCGAACTTGAAGGCGGGGGTCGCCGTGCCGACGCCGACGTTGCCGCGCAGGTTGGCGAGGATGACGTGGCCGGACACCGCGCCGGGCGCGGGGGCCGTGCCGACGTCGCCGCCGTTGAGGAAGACGTTTCCGCCGTGCCCGGCGCGGGTGTTGAAAGTGTTGTCGCCGCCCGTGCCGCCCGTGATGTGTACCGCGCCGCCGAAGCCGCCGAAGCCGGTGACGGAGCTGCCGGCCACGGGGCTTCCGCCCTTGCCGCCTTGCAGCTTCAGCGCGCCGCCGACGCCTCCCGCGCTCGCGCCCCAGTTGCCGTTGCCGCCCATCCCGCCGAGCACGTTGAGGGCGTCGGGTGCCGACGCGGCGGTGTAATCCAGCGGGGCGTTCGTCCCGAGGATGTGCACGCGCGCGGCCGGCGAAGTCGTGCCGACGCCGACGTTGCTGGTGGTGGTGGTGTTCGCGCCGCTCGTCGTCCACTGCGCCCGCGCCTCACTCGACTGGCACAGCAGGGCCGCGAGGGCGGACAGTCCGAGCGCCGCCACGCGGCCGAGCCGCCCGCCGGGCATTTGACGTTTGGTTGCGGTAGTCATGTCGTCCCTTATCTCCTTAGCGTTCGTCTATCGGTTTGTTATTCGTCCGCCTGTTTGTTACTGGAGGCTGAGGAGCACGAGGATTTCGCCCGTGCCGCCCGCGAGAGGCTCAAGCGCCTTGCCGATGATCGTGCCGGGGCGGTGGATGGCGACTCCGCCGAGGTCGAGCGGCTGCGACTTCATCGCCACGCCCGCCACGTCGCTCGTCACCAGCAGGTCGCCGACGCGGATCGCGCCGCGCGACGCGTCGACTTTGACCTTGACGCGGCCCGTCGTCGCCACCAGCACCTTGCCCTCGCCCGCCTCGCCGAGCGAGATGCCGGGCTGCGCCGAGATGACGCCGGCCACGCCCGTGTCGTAAGCCCGCCCCGACTCCCGGACGTGGTTCAACTCAGCCGTGTCGAGGACGACGACCGTCGCGGCGGCGAGCCGCTGCTTGGTCGGCACCCACTCGGCCACGTCCTGATACTTGGCCGTGATGTTGCCGGAGACGCGGATGTCGCCGTTGACGTCGAGCTTGACGGCGGGCGTGTTGGTGCCGAGGCCGAGCCGGCCGCCGACGAGCGTCATGCTCTCGTTGTTGTCGTTGTAGAAGTGAATCTTGCTGCCCGCGCCGGCCCCGTATTGCAGGTAGAGGTCTTTGTCGAAGCCGCTGTTCGAGTTGCGGATGACGCGCAGGTTCGCGTACTGGTCGGAGGTGGCGAGGTCTAAGCCCTCCGCGCCGGGCGTGCCGCCGATGACGAGCTTGGCCGAGCCGGCGGCCTGCGTGGCGATGCCGATGCTGCCCGTGTTGTAGAGCAGGCTCGACCCGCTCGTCGTCCACTGGCCCACGCCGCCGACCTGCGACCAAGAGGTCTTGCAGTCGCCCGCGATGCACAGGCCGCCGGAGGCGTTGACCGCGCCGCCCTGCACGTCGAACTTGAAGCCGGGCACGCGCGTGCCGACGCCGACGCTGCCGCCGCGCTGCGTGATGCCGGTGTTCCAGATGTTGCCCGCGTAGTCGTGCATCGTCCACGAGCCGTCGCTGTGGTTGTTCAGGGCGAACCTCGGTAGGCTGCCGTTGCTGGTGGCGAACGCCGTGGCGGTATCGTCGGGGGCGGCCACGGTGAACCTTGAGCCGACGGCCCCGCCCTGCGTGGGGTCTGCCGTGCCGACGCCGACGCTGTTGGTCGTGGTGGTCGTGGCGCCGCTCGTCGCCCACTGCGCGCGGGCCTCCGACGACTGGATGAGCGCCGCCGCGAGCGCGAGCAGGCCGAACGCCCACGCGCGTGCGAGCCGCGCGCCGATTCTCCGCAGGTAGGTTGCAGTAGTCATGTAGTTAACTTCCATCCTCGTGCGTGTTGTGCGTTGAGCCGCCCTGAGGCGCAAAGAGCAACCCGGCTTCGGCGGCGCGCTGTCTTCGGGAGGCCGACGCCGAACCTTCCGCTCTGAAGTTGAAGTCTGGGACGCGCGACGAGACGCGAACTCAGAAGGGTGAGGCCCGTCTCCTTACTTGTCTCGCCCGAGCCGGGGGTGGCCCGCGTGACCAACTCGATCCGTCCGTGAAGAAAGAATCTCTCGGCCGCATTTATCGCCGCTTCACAACATTCGGCGGCGACTTCTTCAGTTTTCTTGCGACGCCATTACAATTAGCAAGCGCCGTGCCCCAACCGAGGCGTATGCGTTACGGCCCGATTACAGAACGATTCTGAGAATCCCGGCGCGGCCGCGTCCGGGGCCATGTTTCGGCATGCAGCACACCGAACTTCTGCGTGTTTCACCCTGTGTCACGCCCGCCGTCGAAGAGCGCGCAACGCCGCCGGGCGCGCCCGCGCCGCCACCCCGCACGGGGCCGCCCGCACGCGCGAACACG
>DATCVD010000297.1:0-5833 GCA_036567125.1 Pyrinomonadaceae bacterium
CGTCTCGCGCCACAACCTGCGCGCCGCGGGCGACACCTACGCGCAGACCTTCTCGTGCCCGCTCTTCGCGCCCGGCGCGGGCTGCCTCGTCCACGCCCGCGCGAAGCCCGCGCCCTGCGTCCAGCACGCGTGTTATGACAACTGGGAGGACGTGCCGCCCATCGACTTGCAGTGGCGCACCGAGTCGCGCGTCGAGCGCCTGAACGAGCAGGCTTACGGCGCGGCGTGGGCGTGGCTCCCGCTCCCGCTCTGGCTCACGCTCGTTGACCCTTACGACGACGGCGGCGGCGCGGAACTCTCACGCCTCACGCGCCTCTGGGCCGCGCGCCGCCCCGCGACGCCGCACAACTCCGCACACTCGGCCGCGCGACAGCGCCGCAGCCTGCCTATACTCACACGCTAGAAACTTTCGCTTGGCTTACCTTGTTAAGTGCCGTATGACGTAACCTAGCAACCTCTTCGTCGAAGATGGCAGCAACTCTTGTCGTCGCGTCGTCCGCCGCTATCATCAACTCATCGTCTTGGCGTTTCTCGGAGAGAGATACCCACTCCGAGATTAACGCATGTCTAGCGAATCGAGGCGACGCCTGCGAGGAGGCGGGAGACTTCTTCGTCGGTCGTGTAGACGGCGCAGCCGGCGCGCACCAAGCCCTCGGGCAGGAGGCCGAGACGCTCGACGACGGTGAGCGCGTAGAAGTCGCCGTGCGAGACGAAGACGCCGCGCGCGGCGAGGCGGCGGGCGACCTCGGAGGACGCGACGCCGTCGACCGTGAAGGCGACGGTGGGCGTGCGCGGGCTGCCCGGAGGCGGGCCGTAGAGGCGGACGCCTTCGATCTCGGAAAGGCCGCGCCAGAGTCGTTCGGTGAGGGCACAGGAGCGCGCGTGGAGTTCGGCGAAGGCGCGGGCGAGCCGCTCGCGCCGCGTGCCGTCGGGGCCGGCGAGCGAGGCGAGGAAATCGACGGCGGCCGCCGCGCCGACGATCCCTTCGTGGTTGAGCGTACCGCTCTCGGCCCGTTCGGGCGCGTAGTCGGGCGCGGGCCGGAGGCGCGGGAAGTCGAGCGACCGGAGGAGGTCGCGCCGCCCGTAGAGGATGCCGACGTGCGGGCCGTTGAACTTGTAGGCCGAGCAGGCGAGGAAGTCGCAAGCCACGTCGCGCACGTCGGCGAGCGCGTGCGGGACGTAGTGGACGGCGTCGATGAAGACCAGCGCGCCGGCCGCGCGGGCTTTCCGCGTCGCCGCGCGCACGTCGTTGATCGTGCCGAGCGCGTTCGAGGCCGCGCCGAGGGCGACGAGGCGCGGGCCTTCTTCGAGCGCGCGCGAGAAATCGTCCCAGTCGAGCTGGCCGGTCTCGGCGATCATCGGGACGGTGCGGACGCGCAAAGAGCGATCACGCGCCATCTCGCGCCACGGGTCGGAGTTGGCGTGGTGATCGAGTTCGGTGACGACGACGGCGTCGCCGGCCTTGAAGGTGCGGCCGAGCGCGCGCGAGAGGTGGAGCGTGAGCGCCGTCATGTTCGCGCCGAAGGCGATCTCGGCGGGCGCGGCGTTCAGGAAATCGGCGAGCGCGGTGCGCGCGTCTTCGAGGGCGCGGTCGGTCTCGGCGCTCGTCGGGTACTCCCAGTGCGTGTTGGCGTTGTGGTGGTAGAGGTAATCGACCACGGCGTCGGCGACGGCGCGCGGGACTTGCGTGCCGCCGGGGCCGTCGAAGTAGGCGACAGGTTGTCCGTCGTGCGTGCGCGCGAGCGCGGGGAAGTGCGACCTGATCTCCGCGACGCCCAAGACTCCGGCGCGGCCTGTTTTTGCTTCGCTCATTTTCAACTCGGGGAGGGATTAGCCGCGGAGGGCGCGGGGCGCGCGGCGGACGGGACGGTTTTCGGTCTTCGGTTAAGACAGACTGCTTGGCTGAAAACCGAAAGTAGTTGTCGGCATCCGGTCGGGGCGGATCGCGTCGCCGGCTCAGTTTCCGGTTAAGTCCGGCGGCTTTGCCGAAAACCGAAAACTGCCCTCCGCGGCTAATCGTCTTCTTTCAAACTCGGCTGTGGGTACGACACGCGGATGATAGCGCGCGGCGTCTCGCGTTTGAAGCCGGCGCGTCAGTTGACTTCGACTTCGGCGAGCAGCGGGAAGTGATCGGAGGCCGCGGCGAGGGGCGAGCCGTCGCGGACGACGCGGCAGGCTTTGAGCCGCTCGGCCTGCGCGGCGGGGAGGAAGAAGAAGTCGAGGCGGACGTGCGGATCCCAAGTGGGGAAGGTGTGGCCCTGCTCGCCCGGCGCGTCGGGGTAGAGGTGGCGGAAGGCGTCGCGGTAGCCGGCGTCGAGCATGATCTGGATCGTCTGGTAGCGGACGCGGCCGCCGCTGAGCCACACCAGCGGGCGCAGGCGCAGCGGGAGGCTGCGCGTCTCAAGGAGTTCGCCCGGCGCGAGCGTGTTGAAGTCGCCGGCGAGCAGGTGGAAGCCTTCGTTGTGCTGCGCGAGCCACGCGAGCAGCGCGCGCATCTCGCGCATCCGCCGCCGCTCGGTGAAGGCCGAGTGCACCGCGCTCAGGTGGACGCCGTAGATGCGCAGATCAACCCCGGCGGGCGCGATCTCCATGAAGGCGCGGCGCGAGCCGCGCGGCCAGTGCCACTCGTGGTGCGCGATCTCCAGACGACTGAGGTAGGCGAGCGAGTGGCCCTCGCGCGCGGCCCAGAACTTCATCCCCGTCGCTTCCGACACGCCGCGGACGACTTCCACGCGCGTCGCCTCCTGCAAGACGACGATGTCGGGGCCGCAGGCGCGCACCACCGCCGACAACTCGCGCTCGCGGCCCGCGCCGCCGAAGCGGATGTTGTAGCTGAGCAGTTTCAGGATCACGGCGGCCTTCAGTTTTCAGTTTTAGGCAAAGCAATCCGGCCCGGCCGGCGACCGGGGCCGTCCCGTTTTTCAGCGCATCGATTCACCTCGGCCGGAAGCCGGGAGGTGCTCGCGGCCTTCGGCCGAGCGGTTCGTCTTAACTGAAAACTGAAAACTGAAAACTGATCTCAGGCGGCCGCGTCGGCGGCCTTGTCGGCTGCCCCGCCCGTCTCACGCTCCGCGCCCTCGTCGCCGCCGATCTTGCCGACGAGCGTCAGGTAGGGCTGGCCGAACCAGCTCTCGCGGAACTGCATGACGAAGTCGCGCGTGGCCTGAATGTTGACGGGCCGCCTGACCATCGCCATCAGCCGCTCGCGCAGGGGGACGAGGTCGGGCGCGATGTCGGGGTCTTTCTCGCTCAAAGGCTTCGTGTGGACGCCGGGCAGGTAGAAGCCGTCGAGGATGTAGAACTTCAAGACCTCGCTGCCGACGAGGGTCAGATCGAGATCGCTCGTGCCGGGGCCGTCGCCGTCGAAGGGCGTGCCGTCCTTCCACCGCTTGCCGGTGATGGAGCTGCCGCGCAGCACGACGCAAGTCCCTTCGGGCACGGCCTCGCGCACGATGCGGCAGAACTCCTCGTAGCGCCGCTCGTCGCCGCCGAAGGCGAGCCGGACGCAGCAGTCGCGCATCTCGCCCTCGGTCAGCTCGGCCTCTTTCTTCTCTTCCCGCGTCTCGTCGGACATGTGTGCGACCCCCTTTGATCGAAGAATGAGCCTTACAGGGTGCGCGCGCCGAAGGTGTCGCCCTGCCGGATGTCGCCCGATTCGTAGCCGCGGCGGAACCAGCGCGCGCGCTGCTCGGACGTGCCGTGCGTGAAGGAGTCGGGGACGACGTGGCCTTGGCTTTGTTGCTGCAAGCGGTCGTCGCCGATGGCCGAGGCGGCGCGCAGGGCTTCGTCGATGTCGCCCGGCTCGATCAGCCCGCGGCGGGCGGCGTGGTGCGCCCACAGCCCGGCGTAGAAGTCGGCTTGCAGTTCGAGCCGCACCGAGAGCTGGTTCGACTGCGGGCCGCGCGTGCGCTGTTGCAGCGAGTGAACCTTGTCCATCGTCCCCAGCAGGTTCTGGACGTGGTGGCCGATCTCGTGCGCGATGACGTAGGCCTGCGCGAAGTCGCCGGGCGCGCGGAAGCGTTGTTCGAGGTCGCGGTAGAAGGCGAGGTCGATGTAAACCTTCTGGTCGCCGGGGCAATAGAACGGGCCGACGGCCGTGCTGCCCGTGCCGCAGGCGGTGGGCGTGCGGCCCTCGAAGAGGACGAGCGCCGGCTCGCGGTACTGCTCGCCGTTCTGCCGGAAGATCTCCGACCACACGTCCTCCGTGCTCGCCAGCGCGGCGCGGACGAACTGCGTCTGCTCGTCCTGCGCGGGCTGCCGCTGCGCGCCGGGCTGCTGCTGCGCGACCTGCCCGCCGCCCTCCGTGCCCACCTGTTCGAGCAGTTGCCGCGGGTCGCCGCCCATCAGCAGCGCGAGCACGACCAGAACTATCGTGCCGAGTCCGCCGCCGACGGCCAGACCCTTCCCGCCCATCCCGCGCCTGTCTTCAACGTTCGTGCTCTGTCGCTGCCCTTGCCAACGCATCGTTTTAGAACTCCTTCGCGGTCGTCGCGTAGTTATCAGTACGCCGGGCGCACGCCTCGCGCGCCCGGCGACCCACAGCCGGGCGCGCGAGGGTCGCGTAAAAATGCGACCGGCGCGCGGCCGAGTTGCGAGGAGCACCCGCTTGAAGTCGAGCTTTCCGGCGGTCAATTAGCAAGCGGCTTGCCAGAGGCCGCGCGCGGCCGCGGCGCGCGCGCAGAATCTTTGTTAACGCCCGGCGCGCGTGCTACGTCTTACAGGCCGAACGGGGACGCCCCGGCGCGCAGTTCGGCCGGCGGCTCCCCGGAGGTAAGGAATCGCAAATGTACAACGTCGAGGCGACAGGCGAACTGCTCTTGAGCGGACACAGGCAAGCTACCGCGCCGCCAACTGAGGCGGCGGACGAACGCGACCGCGAGGCGGCCCTCATCGGGCTGGTGCGCGGCGGCGACAACGAGGCCTTCGGCCGGCTCTACGCGCGCTACGGCCGCATGGTGCACGGCATCCTGCTGGCCCGCGTCCCCTACGGCGAGGTGGACGATCTCGTGCAGGACGTTTTCATGACCGCGCTCCGCAAGATCGACACCTTGCGCGACGCCGGGGCCTTCGGGCCGTGGGTCGCCATGATCGCGCGCAACCGCGCGATGGACTTTCACCGGCGCTCGCGCGAGACGACGGAAGTCACCGAGGCGGTCGCGCAGACGCGGGCCGAGCAGCGCGAGGCCGTCGAAGTTTTGAACCTCATCCGGCAGTTGCCCGAGGCGTACCGCGAGCCGATGATCCTGCGCTTCGTCGAGGGCATGACCGGGCCGGAGATCGCGGAGCGGACGGGGCTTCAGCCGGCGAGCGTCCGCGTCAACATCCACCGCGGCATGAAAATCTTGCGCGAGCGCCTCGGGAGCGGCGCGGGGAAGGGGCAGTGAAGATGAGCGACTACTTGTGGGACAAGACGGGCGAGCCGGACGCCGAGACCGAGCGGCTCGAAGAACTCCTCGGCCAACTGCGCTTCCAGCCGACGCCCTTCGACCTGCCCGCCGGGCTGCCGGCGCAAGAGTTCCGCGCCGTGCGGGCGCGCACAGTCCTCTCGTGGCCGCGCCTCGCCGTCGCCGCTTCCATCACGCTCGCGGTGCTGGCCGGCGCGTGGATGATGCTCAAACAGCAGGCCGCGACGAACGACCGGCCGCAAATGGCGGCGCAGGGCAAGCAGGCGGACGCGGGCGAGGGCCGTCCGACCGCCGCCGCCTCGAAGGCGACCGATGAGAACGACGCGGGCGGCGAGAACAAGGCGGAAGAAGCGCCCCCCGCCGTCGTCCAGCCGAAGGGCCGCGAGACGCGACGCGAAAAACGGGCCGCCTTCCCGCACCGCCCGCGC
>DATCVD010000298.1:0-2790 GCA_036567125.1 Pyrinomonadaceae bacterium
CCGATCTATGTCGGTGTCCATGCGGTCGCCGACCATCGCGGTGTGCTCGGAGTGGGCGTCGATCCGGTTGAGCGCCGAGCTGGCGGAGATCGCCCGCGAGGGGGGCGCGGACGCCGCGCGCTTCCGCGTCGTCGAAGGCGACATCACGCGCGAGCGTCTGGGGATGTCGCCGGGTGACTTCGAGGCGGCGCGGGCGGAGGCGACCGCCGTCTTCCACCTCGCGGCCATCTACGATCTGGCCGTCGCGCGCGAGCCGGCCGCGCGCGTCAACGTCGAGGGGACGCACAACGTCTGCGAGTTCGCGCGCGCCGTTAAAAACCTCCGCCGCTTCCACCACGTCTCGACCTGCTACGTCGCGGGCCTGCGCACGGGCCTCATCCGCGAGGGCGAGCTGCGCCACGACGCGGGCTTCCGCAACTTCTACGAGGAGACGAAGTACCTCTCCGAGATCGAGGTCGATGCGCTGAAGCCCGATCTGCCCGTCACGATCCACCGGCCCTCGGTCGTCTGCGGCGACTCGCGCACGGGCGAGACGGCGAAGTACGACGGCGTCTATTACCTGATCAACTACCTGCGGATGCGGCCCAAGCTGCTGTCGCTCGCCAACATCGGCAACCGCGACGTGAGGCTGAACGTCGTGCCGGTGGACTTCGTCGTCGAGGCGATGGCCGCGCTCGCGCGCGACGACGGGGCGGTCGGCGCGACCGTCCAGATCGCAGACCCCGCGCCGCTCACCACCTACGAGCTGTTCGAATCAATCGCGCAGGCGCTCGCGCACCGAGGCTCGTTCGTCACCGTCCCGCCCGCGCTCGTCCAGAAGTCGCTCGCCCTCGCCGTCTCCGAAAAGCTGACGGGGATGCCCCGCGCCGGCGCGCCCTACTTCTTCATCCAACAGACCTACGACACCGCCCGCGCCCAAGACCTCCTCGAACCGCACGGCCTGCGCTGCCCCGCCTTCCCGACTTACGTCGACGCCCTCATCGACTTCGTCGAAAAGCACCCGACGCTCTGAGGCGGCGGTCGGGGCCGCTTGACAGCCTCATAATTTAGAATTATTCTAAATCCACTTTTTAGCAATGATGAATACAGGCTCGGAGATTGAGGGGGGCGCGAGGGCGCTGACGCCGCAGCGGCAGGTAGTGTTGCGGGTCGTGCGCGGCACGGAGGCGCACCTGACGGCCGCCGAGATTTACGACGCGGCGCGCCGGCTTTTGCCGTCGATCAGCTACGCGACCGTCTATAACTCGCTGCGGTTCCTGCGGGACGAGGGGCTGATCAGCGAGATCACCTTCGGCAACTCGGCCAGCCGCTACGACCGCGAGACGGGCCGACACGACCACGCCGTCTGCACCGAGTGCGGCCGGCTCACGGATTTCGATCTCAGCGAGACGGCCGCGCTGCTGAAACTCGCCGCGCGGCGCTCGAAGTTCAAGCCGCAGTCGGTGCACCTGACGCTCTACGGGCTGTGCCCCGACTGCGGCGCTAAAAGTTAGGCGGCGCGCGCCGCAAGTTTTTTCAGTCGCGCGCCCCGCCCGCCGGCGGCCGCGCGCGCGGTTAGCGGAAATCATTTCACGGAGGAAGAAAAACCAGATGTCATCACCGGCGACAGCGTTCGAAGCGGCGCAGGTCGGAAGGCCCGCGCCCGATTTCGACATGGCCTCGACCAAGAACCTTGAGAAGCTCGACCAGAACGTCAAGCTCTCCGACTACCGCGGGCAGTGGCTCGTCCTGCTCTTCTACCCGCTCGACTTCACCTTCGTCTGCCCGACGGAGCTGACCGCCTTCAGCGATCACTACGACGACTTTCAGGGCATCGGCGCGGAGATCATCGGCGTCTCGACCGACTCGGTTCACTCGCACCGCGCGTGGCTGAAGACCCCGCGCGAGCAGAATGGCGTCGAGGGGCTGCGCTACCCGCTCGCGGCCGACATCACGAAGGAAGTGTCGCGCAGCTACGGCGTGCTCATCGAGGACAAGGGCATCGCGCTGCGCGGCCTCTTCGTCATCGACCCCGAAGGCATCCTGCGCTACAAGGTCGTCCACGACCTGAACGTCGGCCGCTCGACCGAGGAGACCCTGCGCGTCATTCAGGCGCTCCAGACCGGCGGCCTGTGCGCCGCCGAGTGGAAGCCCGGCCAGAGCACGCTCAAGGTGTGATGATTAGCTGTTAGCCGTTAGCTATTAGCTGTTAGCCGGATTGCCGGCGACGGCAATCTCCGGTCAGCCCGCTTTACGGGTTTGGCTAAAGGCTAACGGCTAATAGCTAACAGCTTTTTATCGAGGTGTTGCCATGCCGATGAGGATCGGGACTGAGATGCCGTCGTTCGACGGGGCGACCGAGTGGCTGAACGCGACGGGGGCGGCGGCCGAGGCGAAGTCCGAGGGCCGGCCGACGCTCGTCCACTTCTGGTCTGTGAGCTGCGGCGTCTGCAAGGAGAACCTGCCGCGCGTGGCCCGCTGGCGCGACGAGCGCGCGGCCGATGGCCTGCGCGTCGTCGCCGTCCACATGCCGCGCTACGAGGCGGACACGGACGTGGAGAAGGTGCGCGAGGCGGTCGGCGAGTACCAGATCACGGAGCCGTGCGCGGTGGACAACGAGCACAAGCTCAAGGAAGCTTTCCAGAACGATCAAGGCTACGTGCCGGCCTACTACCTGTTCGACGCCGAGGGCAAGCTGCGCTGCTTCGCCGCCGGGGAGCGCGGCATCAACCTCGTCGCCGCCTCGCTCGACCGGCTGCTGCCGAAGGCCGCGGAGAAGGCCGCGGAGCAGCCGGCGTGAACGGGGCGGCG
>DATCVD010000299.1:0-6236 GCA_036567125.1 Pyrinomonadaceae bacterium
GAACGCGGCGGTGCGTGCGGCGGGCCCGTGCTGGCCGGTGATGGATTGCGCGTTGACCTGAGCGACCGAGCCGGCCGCCTCAACTCCTCGGCGCGCCTCGACGCGGCCTCGCGCGACGAAATCTTCTACCGCTCGGCGCAGGCTTTGAGCGACGCGCTCGTCGAGTCGAAGAAGACGGGCGAGGCGATTGCCGCGCTGCAAAACCTGCGGCGGCTCGCCGTCAGCTTCCCGTCGGCCGATCTCCACCGCCGCGCCACGATCCTGCTCGACCGCATCGTCCCCGCCGTCGGGCTGTTGACCGCCGCGGACGATCCCCTCCTGCGCGCCGCGCCGGAGATCGAAGTCGCCGACTGGATCGACCAGAAACCGACGACGCTCGCCGCGGAGCGCGGCCGCGTCGTGCTGCTCGACTTCTGGGCCACTTGGTGCGCGCCGTGCGTCGCCGCGATCCCGCACATGCGCGAGTGGCAGCGGCGGTTCAAGGAGCGGGGGCTGACCATCGTCGCCTTCACGCACTACGAGACGACCGAGGGCGGGCGGATCGTCAGGACGAAGCGCGAGCACGACGAGCTCCGCAACTTCCGCCGCGCGCACCGCCTGCCCTTCGGCTTTGCCGTCGCCGCGTCGAACACGACTTCCGCGCGCTACAACGTGACGACGATCCCGACCGCCGCGCTCATCGACCGCCGCGGCCGCGTCCGCTACCTCAACGTCGGCTCGAACGACGCCGACCTGAAAGAACTCGAACAGATGATCGAGCGGCTGCTCGACGAGCCGGGCGGCGCTCCCGAAATTTCAACCAAAGCAAAGTCTGATCGGCAATGACGAGAAGTATGGTCTCCGCAAAACTCCCGGCCGCCCTCCGCGCGTGGCTCGCCCTCGCGCTCGCCCTCGCGCTCAACCCGGCCGCCGCAGCCGCGCAGTCGCAGCCCGCGGACGCGCGCGCGCTCTACGAGCAGGCCGAGCAGTTTCTCCAGAAGAAGTTCGCGGAGTACGAGCGCGGCCGCGTGCCGTTCAGCCGCACGCTCGAAGCCGAGGCGCGGGCCGAGCAGCAGGCGTTGGCCGGGCGTCACGCCGCGCTGCTCGCCGCCGCGAAGCTCGCGGGCGCGGACAACTACTACCTCGCGCTGCTCTACCAGCTCGCCGGCAAGCCCGCGCTCTCAATCGAACCCGCGCGGCGCTTCCTCTCCGAGGCCGGCCCCGCCGACCGCGACAAGTTGCAGCCCGCGCGCTACCTGCTCGCCCAACAACTCGCCGCCCTCGGCCGCCTCGACGAGTCCGAGCGCGCCTTCGCCGACTACGCGCGGGAGCAGCCCGCGCCGAAGTCGGATCTCTTCCGCCTGCGCGTCGCTCTCGCCGCCGCCTACGACCGCGCGAAAAATTTCGACCGCGCGGCGGCGCACTCGGCCGAAGCCTTCCGCCTCGCCCGCGACGAAGAGACGGCCGGCGCAGACTTCGCGCGCCGCTCGCTGATGATCAACTCCGCGGGCCGCCTCCACGCCGAGGCCCTGCTCGCCGCCAAGCGCGACCGGGAAGCTCTCGCCGTCATGAAGGAGATGCTCGCGCTCGGCCTCTCGCTCCCCTCCGCCCACGTCCACAGCAACGCCGTCGAGCTGCTCGCCGAGAGCGGCCACGCCGACGCGCTCGGCCCCGCGTTCGCCGACGCGGCGCGCACGCCCGCGGCCGCGCCGGAGCTGGAGGTCGCGCAGTGGATCGATCACGCGGGCGGCAACAACCTCGCCGGCCTGCGCGGCCGCGTCGTGCTGCTCGACTTCTGGGCCACTTGGTGCGGCCCGTGCCGCGTGACGATGCCGAAGCTGAGCCGCCTGCACGCGCGCTACGGCCCGCGCGGGCTGACGGTCGTCGGCCTCACGCTCGCCGAGGGCGCTGGGCGCGCGGGCAAGCCCGAGTCGGACGAGTTGGCGGGCGTGCGCGCCTACAAAACCGAGATGCGGCTGCCCTACGCCTTCGCCGTCGCGGCCGACGGCTACAACCACCTGCGCTACGGCGTGCGCGTCATCCCGACCGCTTTTTTGATCGACCGCCGCGGCCGCGTCCGCCACATCGCCGTCGGCGCGACCGCCAACACCGACGCCGCGCTGGAGCGGATGATCGAGAAACTGTTGGACGAGAAGGACTGACCGAGATTCGCTACTTCAGATCAGCACGCGGGCGGTGACGTGGCACGACGTGACGACGAGCCGCCCGCCCCGCAGCTTGAGGACGTAAATCGCCGACGAGACGCTGCTGAACGTGCCCTCGCGCCGTTGGAGCTTCTCGAACGACTCGGTGTTGACCACGGCGCTCTGGCCGTCATTCGAGATCGCGACCTCGATCTTCTGGCGCTTCAACTCGTAGGCGAGCCTCTTGGCGAAGCCGCGCTTGGCGTCCGCGAGGAACTCGGCGCGGTCGAATTCGAGGCTCTGCGTGGCGTCGCCAATATCGACGGTCATCTTGAACCGCACGTCGTCGGCGAGGTGGGCGGCGATGTCGTCCACCTTCGCGGCGCGCGCCGCCTTGTCCAGCGCGGCGATCACGGCGAGCACCTTCGCTTCGGTGACGGCGGCCGGGGTCTGCGCGCGGCCGGTCGGTGCGGGCAGCGCCGGCAGCAGGCACGCCAGCGCGAGTAAAAACTTCAGACGTAGTTTCACCGTCTTCTCTCCTGAGTGTGAACGTGTGGTGAGTGAGGCGCGGGACGGGCGGGCGTGAAGGTTAAGTTTCGCGGCCCGCGTAAAAACATACCAGAGCGTTCGCGGGCGCGGCAATTTAATTTTCGGGCGCGCGCCGCCGCCGCCCGAAACCGCGCGGCCGGGCAGGCGTTCGCGGCCGATTTGTTGTAATCTTTTACGCGTATGGAAGGCGCAAACATCACCGCCCTGATCGCTTTCGTCGCGGGGCTGGCTTCGTTCCTCAGTCCGTGCGTGCTGCCGCTCGTGCCCGGCTACATCTCGATGATTTCGGGCGTCAGCCTCGATCACCTCAAAGGCCACCACGGCGCGCAGTCGCGCACCTCGGCGTGGCGCGCGGTCGTCTTGAACTCGCTCGCGTTCAACGCCGGGCTGTCGATGATCTTCGTCGCGCTGGGCGCGGCCGCGGGGTTAGTCGGCGCGGCGGTGCTCTCTAACCCGTACCTGCGGATCGGGGGCGGACTGATCATCATCGCGTTCGGGCTGCACCTGATCGGCGTGTTCAAGATCGGCGCGCTCTACCGCGACACGCGCAAGTTCAAGGACGACAGCCCGCGCGGGGTGGTCGGCTCCTTCGTGCTGGGCCTCGCGTTCGCGGCCGGCTGGACGCCCTGCATCGGCCCGATCCTCGGCGGCATCATCGGGCTAGCCGCGACGAGCGGCAACTGGCAGAGCGGCCTGTACCTGTCGGCCTTCTACTCGGCCGGCCTCGCCATCCCGTTCCTCGTGACGGGGCTGGCGCTCAACCGCTTCCTCGGCTTCTACCTCTGGTTCCGCCGCCACCTGCACAAGGTCGAAGTCGTCTCCGGCGTGATGCTCATCGCCATCGGGCTGCTCATCGCCACCAACAACGTCACGCGCATGGCCGCCGTCGCCTCGCGCTTCATCCCGAACGCCGAAGGCTGGGTGATGTCGAAGGTCGCGTCGGAGCAGGCGCAGCAGCAGCAGCAGCAGCAGCCGGGCGCGGCGACGAACAACGCGTCGCTCTCGAACGCGAAACTCGCGCCCGAAGTGCAGTTGACAACTTTGGACGGGCGGCCCTACCGGCTCGCAGACCTGCGCGGCCGCGTCGTCCTCCTGAACTTCTGGGCGACGTGGTGCATCCCGTGCCGCTCGGAGATCCCCGTCTTAAACGAGATGGAGCGCGATCTGAAAGAGCGCGGCCTGACAATTGTCGGCGTCTCCACGCACGACACGGCCGAGGCGGTCAAAGAGTACCAGCAGGACATCAGACAGGAGTACGCGGTCGTCACCGGCGCGTCGGACGCGCAGACCGAGTACGAGGTGGCCGCGCTCCCGACCACGTTCCTGATCGACCGGCAGGGGCGCATCCGCGGGCGCATCACGGGCGAGCGCAAGCGCGCGCAGTTCGAGGCGGAAATCCTCCCGCTGCTCGAAGAGCAGGCCGCGCCGGCGGCGGCCGAAGGCGGCAAGTGAGTCCGGCAGGAGTTTTAAAGTCATGAGAAAGCTGTCCACCCTCGCCCTCCTCGGCGCGCTCCTCGCAACCCACGCGGCCGCGCAGCAGCAGCAGCAGCCGGCGCAACAGCCGCCGCCGCAGCCCGCCGCGACGCCGAACCCGAGCGCCGGCCACGAGTACGCGCCCCTTGAGGAGCACGAGCTTGATTACAAGGACTGGACGTTCAAGACCTACCCGGCGGGCGAGGCGTTGAACCTGCGCGAGTGGGCGCGCGGCAAGCGGCTCGTGCTCGTCGCCTACTTCGCGCCGTGGTGCGGCAACTGGCGGATGGAGCGGCCCGTGCTCGCCCGCCTCCACGACAAGTACAAGGCGCACGGCTTCGACGTGATCGCCGTGAGCAACTACGCGACGGCCGACCAGATCAAGAGGCACTTCGACGCGCAGCCCGCCGCCTACACGGTCGTCGTCGAGTCCGACACGCAGGACGCGCGCGACAAGACCGACCACTACAAGTACCGCCGGCGCACCGGCGACACGCGCAAGTGGGGCTCGCCCTACAACGTCTTCCTCGCGCCCGCGAAGTTGAAAGCCTCCGGCGACACGCTCACGGAGAAGACGTGGGTCGTCAACGGCGAGCTGATCGAGGCCGAGGTCGAGCGGTTCATCCGCGCGCAGCTCGGCCTCCCGAAAGAGCCGGACGCGAATGCCGGGGCGAAGCCCTGAGCGATCCGGCCGGTCGTCGGGAGCGGCAAGGCCGCGGCGAGAGTTTGCGAACAGACTTTCGCCGCGGCCTTAGCGCGCCCGGCGTCGTTAGTCGATCCGCCGCCCGCGCTGCTAAGATGTGCGGCTTCGCGCGCGCCGGGATTCGCCGCCGCGCGCGGCCGGCGCACACAAGATGAACCTCCGACTGCTCTACCACGGCCACTGCTTCGACGGCGTCGCCTCGGCCGCCGTCTTCACCCGCCTGTACCGCGCGCACGTCGCGCCGGAGGCGGAAGTCTCCTACCGCGGCCTGCTCCACCGCCCCGGCTCGCTCTTCGACGAGGAGATGTTCGACGGCGACGAGAACGCCATCGTCGATTTCAAGTACGCGCCTTCGGACAAACTGACGTGGTGGTTCGACCACCACCAGTCGGCCTTCCTCACGCGCGAAGACGAAGCGCACTTCCGCGCCGACCGCACGGGCAAAAAATTCTGGGACGCGGAAAGCAAGTCGTGCACCGAGTTCATCGCCAAGGTCGGGCGCGAGCGGTTCGGCTTCCACGACCCGCGCCTCGAACCGCTCGTCCGCTGGGCGCACGTCATCGACGGCGCGTTCTACGACTCGGCCGCGCAGTGCGTCGAGCTGAAAGAGCCGGCGCTGCAACTGATGCAGGTGATCGAGAACGTCGACGAAGAGTTCATCGAGCAGATCATCCGGTGGCTCACCGGGCGCGCGCTGGACGACGTGGCGACCTCGGCCGAAGTGCAGGAGCGGTTCCGGCCGATCCGCGAGCGCCACCTCGAAACGCTCGAAGCCGTCCGGCGCAAGATCAGCTACGAGCGCGGGGCCGTCACCTTCGATCTCGTGGACGAGGGCTTCGAGGGCTTCAACAAGTTCATCCCGTACTACCTGAGGCCGGAGACGACCTACTCGGTCGCCGTCACGCGCACGCCGCAGCGGACGAAAATCTCCGTCGGCTCGAACCCGTGGAGTCCGCGCCCGCGCACGCACAACATCGCCTCGATCTGCGAGCGCTACGGCGGCGGCGGCCACGCCGTCGTCGGCGCGGTCTCCTTCGGCCGCGAGGAGGTCGAGCGCGCACGCGCGGCCGCGCGCGAGATCGTCGCGGAACTCAGGGGCGACTTCGCGGGCTGACGGCCGCGACCCGCGCCGCCGGAACAAACCTCGCGCGCCCCCGCGTGATAAACTCCCGCCATGCCTAGTTGGAGAGCGCGACTGTTGAGCGCGTACGCGCGCGCGATCCTGCGCCGCGAGCGTTGGGGCCGCGACGATTGGGACGTGGCGCGGCGGGCGCGACTTTTTTTCGGGACGCCCCCGCCCCTCAGTTGGGCGCGCGGCCGCGGCGTGCGCGTCCTGAAAGTTCGGGCGGGCGGCGCGCGCGGCGAGTGGATCATCCCGGCGCGCGCGG
>DATCVD010000300.1:0-4633 GCA_036567125.1 Pyrinomonadaceae bacterium
GTTCGACGCGACGGCCGCGAGCCACAGGGCGCGGAAGACGGGCGCGCGCAGCGGCGACCACGGCGAAGAACTCCGCGCGCCCGCCGCCCGCCCGCTTGTCATCTGCCCGCCGGCCGTCTGCTCGCTCATCGACTGCCCGCCGCCTAAAAAAAAACTACGACTCGAAGTTGCTTCCCGAAACGACTGCGCCGGGTAAGCCCGCGCGCCGTCCGCAGATAAACTCACGACGCGCGCGGCTGAACAGTCGTCGCCGCGCGTCGGCCGTCTGAAAGTTAGCCGGTTTCGCGCCCGCGGACGAGCGAGCGCACCCGGCGCGGCGCGGGTCAAGTTAGGGCAAGAAATTCCGCGCGCGGTGTCGGCGCGATTAAATTTTGAACAAAAGGACGCGCCAGCGTGATTCGTCCGCGCTACATTCGCCCGATTGCCGGCGGGGCGAAGGCGTCGCGCGCGAGCGGCCGTCGCGCGCGGCGGCTCGTGAAGTTTTGAAGTACGGGAAACGGCCTTTCCGGTCGTGAGGTTTCGGGAGGACGGTGGTGGAAAAAAGAGAGTTGGGCGGGGGCGGTCTGGCGGTGTCGGCCGTCGGCTTGGGGTGCATGGGCATGTCCGAGTTCTACGGCGAGCGCGACGACGCGGAATCGGCCGCGACGATCCGGCGCGCGCTCGATCTGGGGCTGGACTTCATCGACACGGCCGACATGTACGGCGTCGGCCACAACGAGGAACTGGTCGGCCGCGCGATCAAGGGGCGGCGCGGCGAGGTCGTGCTCGCGACCAAGTTCGGCAACGTGCGCGGCGCGGACGGCAGCTTCCTCGGCGTCAACGGCCGCCCCGAGTACGTGCGCTCGGCGTGCGAGGCGTCGCTGCGCCGCCTGAACGTGGAGACGATTGATCTCTACTACCAGCACCGCGTCGATCCCGCCACGCCCATCGAGGAGACGGTGGGCGAGATGGCGCGGCTCGTCGAGGAAGGGAAGGTGCGTCACGTCGGACTCTCCGAAGCCTCGGCCGAGACCCTCCGCCGCGCGCACGCCGTCCACCCCGTCGCCGCTTTGCAGAGCGAGTACAGCCTGTGGACGCGCGAGGTGGAGGACGAAATCCTCCCCGCGTGCCGCGAACTCGGCGTCGGCTTCGTGCCCTACAGCCCGCTCGGCCGCGGCTTCCTGACGGGCCGATTCCGCAAGCCGGACGACCTGCCCGAAGGCGACCGACGCCGCGACTTCCCGCGCTTTCAGGGCGAGAACTTCGAGCAGAATTTGCGGCTCGTCGAGAGCGTCAACGAGATCGCCGCCGAGAAGGGTTGCACGCCCGCGCAGCTCGCGCTCGCGTGGGTGCTGGCGCAGGGGCCGGACATCGTGCCGATCCCCGGCACGAAGCGACGAACATATCTTGAGCAGAACGCGGGCGCGCTCGGCGTCGAGTTGACGGCCGCCGACCTCGCGCGCATCGACCGCGTAGCAAGGCCCGAAGCCGTCGCCGGCACGCGCTACCCGCAGGCGGGCATGAAGACGGTCAACCGTTGAGAGCGGCGGTTGAGGGTGGCAGTTGAGAGCGGCAGTTGAAAGTGGTAAGGGTGGGCGAGGGGGGTTCAGTTTGAGCGCGTTGTTTTCGTCATTCAGTCTGAGGGGCGTCGAATTCAGGAATCGGGTGTTCGTCTCCCCGATGTGCCAGTATTCGAGCCGCGAGGGCTTCGCTAACGACTGGCACTTCGTACACCTCGGCAGCCGCGCCGTCGGCGGGGCCGCGCTCGTCGTGGCCGAGGCGACGGCCGTCTCGCCCGAAGGGCGCATCTCGCCGGGCGACACCGGGCTGTGGTCGGACGCCCACGCGGAAGCGTTCCGCCCCGCCGCCTCGTTCATCAGATCGCAGGGCGCGGTCGCCGGCATCCAACTCGCGCACGCGGGCCGCAAGGCTTCGACCGACGTGCCGTGGCGCGGCGGCGGGCCGCTCGCGGAGTCCGAAGGCGGCTGGCAGGTGATCGCGCCGAGCGCCGTGCCTTTCGCCGCGGGCCACCTCGTGCCGCGCGAGATGACGGCCGGCGACATCGACGGAGTCGTCTCGCAGTTCGTCGCGGCCGCGCGCCGGAGTCTCGAAGCGGGCTTCGAGGTCGTCGAGCTGCACATGGCGCACGGCTACCTGCTCCACGAATTCCTCTCGCCGCTGTCGAACAAAAGGGAGGACGAGTATGGGGGCGACTTCGACGGCCGCGTGCGCTTCCCCCTGCGGGTCGCGGCCGAGGTGCGGCGCGTCTGGCCGGAGCGCCTGCCGCTGTTCGCCCGCGTCTCGGCGACCGACTGGGTCGAGGGCGGCTGGGACTTGGCGCAGACGGTCGAGCTGGCGAAACGGCTGCGCGACGCGGGCGTCGATCTGATCGACTGTTCGAGCGGCGGGATCGCGGCGGGCGTGCGGATCGCGGCCGAACCGGGCTACCAAGTCCCTTTCGCCGAGGCCGTCCGCAAGGAAGCGGGCATCGCCACCGGCGCGGTCGGCCTGATCACAGAGGCCGAGCAGGCCGAGCGGATCGTCTCCGAAGGCAGGGCCGACGCGGTCTTCCTCGCCCGCGCGATGCTGCGCGATCCATACTGGGCGCTGCGCGCCGCCAAAACTCTGGGCGCGCAAGCCGCTTGGCCCGCGCAGTACGGGCGCGCGGACGGCTGACGCCGACAGGCGTTCCGCCCGCGCCGAAACGACGAAAGTGAAGTGTCGATTTACGGATGAGTAACACGCCGCGACGAGTCCCGTTCTCCGTCCTCGATCTCGCGCCCGTCAAGGCGGGCGCGACGGTGGGCGACACCTTCCGCGAGACGGCGGAGCTGGCGCAGCGCGCCGAAGGCTGGGGCTACCGGCGCTTCTGGCTGGCCGAGCACCACAACATGGCGGGCATCGCCAGCGCGGCGACCGCAGTCCTCGTCGGCCACGTCGCGGGCGCGACGCAAACCATCCGCGTCGGCTCGGGCGGCGTGATGCTGCCGAACCACGCGCCGCTCATAGTCGCCGAGCAGTTCGGCACGCTTGAGTCGCTCTACCCCGGCCGGATCGATCTCGGCATCGGCCGCGCGCCCGGAACCGACCAGCACACGATGCGCGCGATGCGCCGCAAACTCGCCGGGGCGGACGACGACTTCCCGCGCGACGTGGCCGAGCTGCTCTCCTACTTCGCGCCCGCGCGGCCCGGCCAACTCGTGCGCGCCGTGCCCGGCGAGGGTTTGGGCGTGCCCGTCTGGCTGCTCGGCTCAAGCCTCTACAGCGCGCGCCTCGCCGCGCTGGCGGGCCTGCCGTTCGCCTTCGCCTCCCACTTCGCGCCCGATCATCTGGGCGAAGCGCTCGACACCTACCGCCGCGAGTTCCGCCCGTCCGACACACTCCGGGAGCCTTACGCGATGCCCTGCGTCAACGTCTTCGCGGCCGACTCGGACGACGAAGCGCGCCGCCTCTTCACGTCGCTCCAGCAGGCGTTCATCAACCTGCGGCGCGGCCGCCCCGGCCTGCTCCCGCCGCCGGTCGACCCGTCAGCGGGCCACTGGTCTGAGTTCGAGTCGGCCGGCATCTGGCAGGTGCTCCGCTACTCGGCCGTCGGCTCGCGCGACGCGGTGCGCCGGTGGCTGCGCGACTTCGTCGATCAGACGCGCCCCGACGAGATCATGGTCACGGCCCAAATCTACGACCCCGCCGCGCGCCTGCGCTCCTTCGGGATCGTCGCCGAGATCGCCGCGACGCTCTGAAGCCGCCCGCCGCCCGCGAACCCAACCCCCCGGCCGCCCTCAGGACGGAAGTCCCTGCCCGGACTGATCCCACTCCCGCGCGCGTTTACGCGTGATCGTGTGTGAAGGGAGATTCGCCGCCCGTCTCGGCTCGCGTGGGAGGTCTGAACATGTACGACGCCATTATCGTCGGCGCGCGCTGCGCCGGCTCGCCGCTGGCGATGCTGCTCGCGCGCAAGGGCTACCGGGTGTTGCTGCTCGATAAAGCCACTTTCCCCAGCGACACCGTCTCGACGCACCACATCCACCAGCCCGGCGTGGCGCGGCTCAAACGCTGGGGGCTGCTCGAACGAGTTCAAGCCTCGAACTGCCCGCCGACGGCCGAGATCAGATTCGACGTGGGAGAGTTCGCGCTCACGGGGACGCCGCCCCCGGCCGAAGGCACGGCGGAAGCCTACGCGCCGCGCCGCCGAGTCCTTGACAAGATTCTGGCCGACGCGGCCGTCGCGGCCGGGGCCGAACTGCGCGAAAGTTTCTCGGTCGAGGAACTGACGACCGGCGCGGGCGGCGCGGTGACCGGCGTCCGCGGGCGGGACAAAAAGGGTGCGGCCGTCGCGGAGCGGGCGCGCATCGTCGTCGGCGCTGACGGCGCGCGCTCGTTCGTCGCCCGCCGCGTCCAAGCCCCCGCCTACCTCGACCGCGGGATGCTCACCTGCAACTACTACTCGTACTGGAGCGGCCTGCCGCTCGACGCCGTCGAACTCTACCCGCGCGCCGGCCGGATGATCGTGGCCGACAAGACCAACGACGGCCTGACCATGATCACCGTCGTGTGGCCGAGGTCGGAGTTCGACCGCGTGCGTTCGAACGTCGAGGCGGAGTTCATGCGCTCGCTGGACGAGCACGCGCCCGCGCTCGCCGCGCGCGCCCGCGCC
>DATCVD010000301.1:0-3750 GCA_036567125.1 Pyrinomonadaceae bacterium
CCGCGCGCGCCGCGGCCGACGCGTACGCGCCGCGCGACGTGCGCCTGCTCCCGAACGACGCGATGTCGCCCCTCTTCCTCGCCTGCATCGAGGCGACCGAGGAGGCCGTTTACAACTCGCTCTTCCGCGCGCAGACCACGGCGGCCAACGGCCGCACGGTTGAGGCCCTGCCGCTTGAGCGCACGCTCGAAATTCTGCGCAAGTACAACGCGCTCGAACGCCGCTGACGCCCGCCCGCCGCCGGCGCGGCCGGCTTGCATCCGCGGCGCGCGTGGTAACATCTAAAGAACGGAAGCGCGTCGGCGGCGTCTCGCGCCGGGCGGCGCGCGCGGAAGTTTCGGTTGGAGTTTTCCGACGAAGGAAGGATTTCGATGAACGAGTTCAGAACCCCCGGCCAGCAGCGCGGCGACGCGCCGCAGGGCTGGCCGCAACAGCAGTACGATCCGGCGGGCGGCTGGGGCAGCCTCCAGCAGCAGACGGCGGCCGAAGCCACGGTCGCCGAGCGGATGACGTTCATCCGCAAGGTCTACGCGCTCTTCTTCGCGGCGACGCTGTTCGCCATCGGCGGCGTGGCGCTCGGCATGTCGTTCGAGCCGCTGTTCGCCTTCGCGCTCGGGCACCCGATCATCATGTTCCTCGTGATGATGGGCGGCATCATGGGCGCGCAGGCCGTCCGCCACGTGCCCGGCCTCAACCTCGCCGCCCTCTTCGGCTTCACGACGCTGACCGGCGTCGTCATCTCGCCGCTGATGTACTACGTGGCGCTCAGCAACCCGGCGTCGATCTGGCAGGCGGGGCTGCTGACGGTCGGCATCTTCGGCGGGCTGACCCTCTACGTCTTCGTCTCGCGCAAGGACTTCAGCTTCCTGCGCGGGATGCTCTTCACCGGCCTCGTCGTGCTGATCCTCGCGGGCCTCGCGAACGTCCTGTTCGTCGGCTCGTCGGCGCTCGGCTTCGCCACGGCCGCCGCGGCGCTGCTGCTGTTCGCCGGCTACGTGCTCTACGACACGTCGAACATCATCCGCCGCTACCCGACGAACGAGTACGTCGCCGGCGCGCTCTCGCTCTACCTCGACGCCTTCAACATCTTCCTCGCCCTGATCCGCATCCTCAACGCGGGGCGGCGGTAGAGACACACGAGGGAGGCGCAGACTAAAAGCGGCGCGGCACTCGATTGTGCCGCGCCGCTTTACTATCCGCCGCCTAGCCGACGGTTACGAAATCCACGCACGCAAAACCTTGGCGACTTTCCAGCCAGCTTCGCCCTTCTCCAGCAGCAGGTAAATCCCCGACCCGCACAGCCCGCCGCAGCCGTGCTCGAAATAGACGAGTGCTTGGGTCATCTCGCGGTTGAAGCCGACGCGCGAGAGGGCCACCCAACCGCCCGACTTAGGATGCCGCTTGAAGAAACCTTCCCACCCATCCCTCATAGCCAGTTCAAAATCTGCCTCACCCAACAGAAGGTGCTTGATGGGAAGGCGCAACGACTTGTTGATCGTCCCCGGCTCCCTGTTTTGTTCTCGAAAGTCGGACAGGGCCTCCGGCGACTCGTCGAAAAACTTCCGGTCCCATACATCCTCGTGACGCCTCGTGAAATCTTTAGCCGCCCGCTCTTTGATCACAAGCAACTCAACTGGGTCTTGAGTATCGAATGCGACTTTGTTGCCGGCGAACAGCTTGGCGATGGCGGCAGCGTAAACAGCACTCTCCTCCGCAGCCCGATCCGCCACGCCCTGACCCGCTGCGGGGCGAGCGTGCGGCGACAGGGCTGCGATTAGAAGGAGCGGCGCGAGCGGCGTGAGGACTCTTTTCATCGCACGGCCTCCGAACCTGCGGGAGGCATATTTCTACGCCTTGCGCTCGGCGAGCGGGCGCAGCCAGACGGCGATGCGCCGGACGCTCGAAGTTTGCAGCACGCTCATCAGGCCGATGTAGCCGTAGCCGAAGAAGAAGAGGAAGAGGAACGGGAGCGTGCCGTACATCTCCATGTGCAGCGCGTAGAGCATGGCGCAGAGGAAGTAGGCGGAGAAGCCGAGTTCGAGGAGCGGCAGCAGCCCGCGCTTGCGCTTGTACTTCTTGGCCTTCCACGTCGCGTCCGTGTCCGTCTCGACCATGTACTTCGGCGTGCGGACGAACTCCGACTTGACGCCGAACAGGGCTTCGAGCACGGCGCGCGCGTTCGAGAAGGCCAGCCCGATGCCGACGGCCATCACGAGCGGCAGGTGCAGCAGCCTCGACCTGCGCGCGCCCTTCTCGTCCAGATACCAGACGGCCGAGCCGTAGAAGAGGACGACCGAGACGGTCGAGAAGAACAGGAGCGGCACGTCGAAGACCATCAGGTGGTAGAAGCCCTGATTGTAGCGGACGAGCAGCAGCGGGAACTGGAGGAAGCTGGCGACGATCATCAGCGGGTAGCTGATGTTGCCGGTCAGGCGGAAGAACATCTCCAGCTTCACGCGAAGCGGCAGCGGCGCGCGCCAGATGCGCGGGTAGAGCTTGATGCCGACCTGCATCACGCCCTTCGCCCACCGCCGCTGCTGCGCCTTGAAGGCGTTGATCTCGACGGGAATCTCCGAGGGCGCGTCCTCGTCCAAGAGGTAGACGAAGCGCCAGCCCATCAGCTGCGCGCGGAACGAGAGGTCGGTGTCTTCGGTCAGCGTGTCGTGCTGCCAGCCGCCGGAGAGTTCGATGGCGCGGCGACGCCAGATGCCGGCCGTGCCGTTGAAGTTGAAGAAGCCGCCCGTGCGGTTCCTGACCGTCTGCTCGATGACGAAGTGGCCGTCGAGCATGATCGTCTGGAGGCGCGTCAGCAGGTTGTAGCGGCCGTTGATGTGCGACCAGCGCATCTGCGCGCAGCCGACGCCGGGGTCGGTGAAGAAGTGGACGAGCTTGCGCAGGCAGTCGGGCTTCGGGACGAAGTCGGCGTCGAAGATGGCGAGCAGCTCGCCGCGCGCCTGCCGCGTGCCGTTCTCCAGCGCGCCGGCCTTGAAGCCCGTGCGGTCGGTGCGGTGGACGTAGTGGATGTCGAAGCCCTCGCCCCGGTAGCGTTCCACGGTCGAGCGCGCGAGGGCGACGGTGTCGTCGGTCGAGTCGTCCAACACCTGAATCTCAAGCCGCTCGCGCGGGTAGTCGATCGCCGTCACGGCCGCGAGCAGGCGCTCGACGACGTACACCTCGTTGAAGATCGGGAGCTGGACGGTGATGACGGGCAGATCGGCTTCGGCGAAGTACGACTTCGGCCGGGGCTGGATGCGGCGGTAGCGCCAGAAGTCCACGACCTGCTTGATGCGGTACGCGCCGTAGACGGCGAGCACGCCGAGGATCGTGAAGTAGAGGACGAGGACAGTCCAGTCGAACGCGTCGAGCTGGTAGAGCACGCTGATGTTGCCCTCGGTGCGCCAGTGCCACTCGTCGATGAACTGGCTCTGGATTTCGCCGAACTCCTTCCACAGTTGCTCGCGCGACTTCCAGACGTGCTCACTCTCTTTCTGAAACATCCAACACTCCTGACGAACAACTTACCGGCGCGGGCCGCCCCCCGGCGGCCCCGACTTAGATGCGCCCGCCGCCCGAAACGCACTCCACACAAAACAGGCAGCGCCGACTCTTCCCGGAAGAGTCGCGCTGCCCCTGTGACGCGCCGCCATTCTAACCCGGCCGCGCCCCGTCTCACAAACGGGCGTGCCGCGCCCGGCTTCGACGGGGGCCGCCCCGCCCCGCGCGGCGAAGCTTTCAAACGCGCAGCCCGCC
>DATCVD010000302.1:0-7501 GCA_036567125.1 Pyrinomonadaceae bacterium
ACGCACCCCGTCGGCGGGCGGCGCGAAGACGGCGTGCGGCGCGCGCGAACCAGTTTCGCCGGGCGGGGAAGCGTGCGGGGTGTGTGTGTCCGCAGATCGCGCCGCAGTTGGTTGCGCGTCTGAGCCGGCGGCGAACGCCGCGAGCGAGACGGGCGGGGCCGCTCGGATCAGTTCGTCGCGGAACTCGGCCACGGAGCCGCGGACGTGTGCCAGCGCCGCCAGCTCTTCGCGGCACGCGGCGCAGTCGCGCAGGTGGCGCTCGAAGTCCGCGCGCTCGGCCGCCTCCGACTCGTGGTAGAGGTAGCCGACCAGTTGGTCGCCGCGCCCGCAGTCGTTCTTCCCGAAAGTATCTCTCATAACTTCAACCCCCGAACGTAAAGCCGTGACGGGTGGCGGCCGAGAAAATCGTTTCGTCCGCCGCCTGTCACTCAGACGCGCGCGGCCTCCGCGCCGAACTTTTCGAGCCGCATCCGCAACTGTTTGAGCGCCGTGTAGAGCCGGCTCTTGACCGTGCTGAGCGGCACGTCCAGCGCGTCGGCGATCTCCTGAAACGTTAAGTCTTCGAACTCTTTGAGCACGACGACTTCGCGCAACTCCGGCGGCAGCGCGGCGACCGCGCGGCGGACTGCCTCGGCTCGCTGCCCCGACTCGGTCGCGCTCGCGGGCGAGCCGTGCGCCGCGGCGAACTGCGCGCCGCGCCCTTCCTGCTCGGCCTCGAACGAAACCTCGCCGCGCACCTTCGCGCGCCGCTGCCGCGTCACGCACTGGTTGACCGCGATGCGGTGCAGCCACGACGAGACCTTCGCCTCGCCGCGAAAGTTCGGCAGGTTGCGGAAGGCCGCGACGAAGGTCTCCTGCGCCGCGTCGCGCGCCTCGTCCTCGCGGCCGAGGATGCCGTAGGCGAGCGCGTAGATGCGCCGCTCCCAGCGGCGCACGATCTCGCCGAACGCCTCCGTGTCGCCCGCCACGGCGCGCTCGACCAGCAGTTCGTCGCTCGTCCCAACGCTCAGCATCAAGAAGCTCTCAGCCGTTAGCCGTTAGCCGTTAGCGAAACCAAAAAACGCCCGCCGCCCGCGGTCGAACTCTACGACTCCGGCCCTTTCCCTCGAAAGCTAACAGCCGGCAGCTAATAGCCAACAGCTAATTTAGACGCAAAGGTGCGCGCCGCGGCCGGAAAAATCTCACCGGCGGCCCGAAAATGGACTTATTCCGCCGATCCGCAAACCCGCGACCCAAAATCAGTAATTCCGTTGACAGTCTTCGCGGCGGGCACGTACTATAAATTTCGGCTGTTCGGCCGGTCATGCGCGACCGACCGACGGCCGCTTGCCCGCCGAGCCGGTTTTTCTCACGCCCCGACAATAACTTAACTTCCGATCCCGCTCCCGCTGTCCCGCGCCTTCTGATGTTCGAGAAAATCCGTCGGATACGCCTGCTCTACATCGTGCTGGCGACGCTTCTGGTCGTCGGCCTGCTGCCGCTCGGCCTGTCGGGCTGGATGCTCTCGGATCGCAGCGCGAGGGAGCTGCGCGCCGTCGAGAACCGCTATCAGGCGCAACTCGTCGAGGACAAGGCCCGCCAGATCGAACTCTACGGCCAGCGCTACCGCGACGTGGTGACGGGCCTCGCCCGCGCCTTCGAGCTGGCCGGCGGCGTGCGCGTGCTCGGCGAGACGGCGTCGGACGCGCGCCTCCACCGCGCCGTCGCCGACGATTCGAACCTGATCGCGCTCGCCATCCTGCCCGTCGGCGGCGTGCCGCAGACGGCCTACAAGACCGACGTGATCGGGCGCGACGAACTCAACGAGCGCGTGGGCGACGCGCTCGCGCGGATGAGCGGCCGCGGCCTCTACGTCTCGCGCCCGCAGCTCATCCGTTCGAGTCAGGAGATGAGCCTGACGGTGGCCGCGCCCGTGATGGGCGGCGCGGGCGGCGAGGAGGTCGAGGCGGCGGTCGTCGCGTGCGTCTCGTTTCAGGAGGTCTTCCGCGCGGTCGGCCAGCCGAGTTCGCAGGGCGAGGACGATCTGCTCGAACAGGGCCGGCCCGTCGTCTTCGTCGTCGACATGCAGGGGCGCGCGGTGGCGCACCCGGACGCGCGCGTCGCCTACGCGGAGCGTTCGATGACCAACCTGCGCGTCGTGCAGGACTGGCTCGCGATGGGCGCGCAGGTGCAGTCCGTGCTCGAACCGTTCACGCTGGAGCGCGACGGCCAGCGCGTCGAGATGCTCGGCGCTTACGCCACGGCCGAACTCGACGCGGGCGCGCGCCTCGGCGTCATCGCCATCCAGAACGAGCGCGCCGCGCTGCGCTCGGTGGCCGAGATGCGCCGGCAGGTGGGCCTCATCAGCTTCCTCGCGGCCTCGTTCGCGCTGCTCATCGGCTTCATCTTCGCGAAGCAGTTGACGCAGCCCGTCCGCGATCTGGCCGAGGCCGCGGGCCGCATCAGCGCCGGCAACTTCTCGCAGCGCATCACCGTCCGCAGCCGCACGGAGCTGGGCCACCTCGGCAACTCCTTCAACCGGATGACCGATCAGGTCGAAAACCAGATCGAGGAGTTGCGCCGCGCGGCCGAGGAGAACCGCGAGCTGTTCATCGGCACGGTCAAGGCGCTCGCCGCCGCCATCGACGGCAAAGACCCCTACACGCGCGGCCACTCCGAGCGCGTCGCGCGCTTCTCGCTCGCCATCGGCGAGCGACTGAACCTGCCCGACGACGAGATGGAGAAGCTGCGCGTCAGCGCCCTCCTGCACGACGTGGGCAAGATCGCCATCGACGACAAGGTCTTGAAGAAGCCGGCGGCGCTCACGGACGAGGAGTTCGTGATCATGAAGACGCACCCGCAGCGCGGCTACAAGATCATGTCGCAGATTCCGGCGATGAAGGACTTCCTGCCGGGCATGTACATGCACCACGAGATGATCAACGGGCAGGGCTACCCGCAGGGCCTCAAGGGCGACGAGATACCCTTGCAGGCGCGCATCGTCTCCGTTGCCGACACCTTCGACGCGATGACGACCGACCGCCCCTACCAGAAGGCCTTCACGCTCGAAGCCGCGCTCGACCGCATCAAGTCGTTCGTCGGCACGCGCTACGACGAGCGGGTCGTGGCCGCGCTCGTCGAAGCCTGCGAGCAGGGCCAGATCGCACCCGGCCGCGCGCGGCTGACGAAGCGGACGCCCGCGCAGCAGCCCGCGCCGAACGGCCGCCCGCGCGCCGAGCAGCCCCAGCAGGTCGCCTGACGGGAGCGGCGGAGCGCCTGATTTTGGACTGAGTTGAAGACTCGTCTTTACACCGCGGCCTCGGTCACCGCCCTCGCGTTCGTCGCGGGTTGGTTGGTGTGCGGCGCGTGGTCGCCGCTGCGCGATTACTTCGCCGCGCACGAGACGTTCCCCGAGTGGTGGGCGCTTGCGAACGCGGCCCCCGCTCTCGTCGCGGACTCCGTCGCCCTCACTCTGCGCGGGCGCGCCGGGTGGCCGATCTACTACGCGCTGTTCGCCGCGCAGTGGTTCGCCTTCGGCTACTGGCTCGCGTCTCTCGCCGCCGCCCTGCGGCGCTGGCTCTGGAAGCCGCTCGCCTAAAGCGCCTGTCGGCCGGCACTCCGCGCGCTCGTCGCCCCTTGATTTATCGGGGGCGATTTGCTTTTGTATCCGCAGACGGAAACAGTCAGGCCCCTTCTCCCGTAGGCATTCGGTCGCCGCACGCGCGCTTTCCGTCAACTCCAAAAACTTAACACCCGAAACCCTCTTCGAGGAGAGAAGATGACTCGACAACTGCCCGCCCTCCTGCTCGCCCTGTCCTTGCTCGCGCCACTTTCGGTCGTCGCACAGCAGCCCAACACCGGCGGCCAGCAGCCCGCGCCCACGCCGCCGCCGGAGACGCCGGCCTCCGCGCCGAAGTCGGACAAGTGGGACGTGGAAGGCGATCACGGCCCGACGAAGACGGTCGAGTTCGACACGGACGAGGGCACTTGGATGAGCTGCGACGTGTCGCCCGACGGGCGGTGGATCGTTTTCGATCTGCTCGGCGACATCTACCAGATGCCGATCACGGGCGGCCGCGCGCAGTTGATTTCGGGCGGCACGTCGTGGGAGTCGCAGCCGCGCTACTCGCCCGACGGCAAGTGGATCGCGTTCACGAGCGACCGCGACGGCGGCGACAACATCTGGATCATCGGCCCGGACGGGAAGAACCGCCGGCAGTTGACGAAGGAGACGCTGCGGCTCGTCAACTCGCCCGAGTGGACGCCCGACGGCCAGTACGTCCTCGCGCGCAAGCACTGGGTCGATCAGCGCAGTTTGGGCGCGGGCGAAATCTGGATGTACCACGCGGCGACGGGCGGGACGGGCGTGCAGCTGACCGAGAAGTCGAGCTGGACGGCGAACGTCGGCGAGCCGTTCGCCGACCCCGCAGGCCGCTTCGTCTATTTCGTCAACAGCGGCGACTTCGACTACAACAAGAACGTTTACGAGTCGATCTACTGGATCGAGCGTTACGACACGCAGCGCGGCCGCCGCAACGTCTTCGTCCGCGGCGCGGGCGGCGCGATCCGGCCGGCCGTGTCGCCCGACGGCAAGCTGCTCTCCTTCATCCGCCGCGACCGCCTCAACACCGTGCTGTTCCTGCGCGAGATCGACTCCGGCAAGGAGTGGCCGATCTACAGCGACCTCACGCGCGACCAGCAGGAGACGTGGGCCGTCTTCGGCACCTACCCCGGCTACTCATGGACGCCCGACGGCCGCTCAATCGTCATCACCTCGAAGGGCAAGTTCGTCCGCGTTGACGTGAACGCGAAGCAGGGGACGCCGATCCCGTTCGCCGCGCGCGTCTCGCAAAAGGTGGCGGAGCCGGTGCGCTTCAAGCAGGAGGTCGCGCCCGACCGCGAGCAGGCGAGGCTGCTGCGCTGGGCGCGGCGCGGCGCGGACGGCCGCATCGTCTACAGCGCGCTCGGCAAGCTCTACGTCAAGGAGGGCGACGCCGCCGCGCCGCGCCGCCTGCTCAACACCAACTACCTCGAATACGCGCCCAACTTCAGTCACGACGGCCGCCGCATCACCTTCGTCACTTGGTCTGACGCGGAGAAGGGCGCGGTCTGGGTGGCGAACGCGGACGGCACGAACTTGCAGAAGATCACGACGGTCGCCGACCAGTACGCCAACCCGGCCTTCTCGCCCGACGGGACGAAGATCGCCTACCTCAAGGGCCGCGGCGCGATCTACCGCGACGAGAACTTGGCGAGCGACAACACGTTCGAGATTCACCTCTGGGACGGGCAGCGCCACGGCTACGTGATGGACTTGGTGACGAGCGGCCCGAACTCGCGGATGCCGCGCCTCACCTTCGATCCCAAAGGCGAGCGCATCTACTTCAAGGAGTCGCCGCCCTCGCCCGTCCCCCCCGGCGCGCCCGCGCAGCTCTTATCTTTCCTGTCGAGCGTGAAGACGACGGGCGACGACTACAAGCGCCACGTCGAGACGCGCTTCGGCACGGAGATCGCGCCGTCGCCCGACTTCCAGTACGTCTTCTTCAAGGAGCTGCACAAGCTCTACGTCGCGCCGATGCCGCAGACGGGTAAGCTTTTGAAGCTGAGTTCGACCGAGACCGCTCTGCCCGTCAAGAACGTCTCGAAGTGGTCGGGCGACTGGCTGACGTGGTCGCTCGACAGCAAGACCGTCCAGTGGACGGCGGGCGAGAACTTCCACGAGCAGACGATCACGAACGTCTACGACGAGCCGGCGAAGGACGAGCGTGCGCGCGCGCCGCGCGCGACGCGGATCGGCTTCGAGTTCCAGACCGCGAAGCCGGCCGGCGCGGTCGCCCTCACGAACGCGCGCATCATCACGATGAAGGGCGATCAGGTCGTCGAGCGCGGCACGATCTTGGTCGAAGGCAACCGCATCAAGGCCGTCGGCGCGCGCGTCGCCGTGCCGGCCGACGCGCGCCGCATCGACATGGCGGGCAGAACAATCGCGCCGGGCCTCATCGACGTGCACGCGCACATGGGCTACAGCCACCTCGACATCAGTCCCGAGCAAGACTGGATGTACTTCACCAACCTCGCCTACGGGGTGACGACGACGCACGACCCGTCGGCCTCCACGCAGACCGTCTTCGCGCAGAGCGAGATGGTCAAGGCCGGGATGATGACGGGGCCGCGCGTCTTCTCGACCGGCTACCCGCTCTACGGCGCGGAGAACCCCGAGAAGGCCCCCGTCAACAGCCTCGAAGACGCGCGCGCGCACCTCTCGCGCCTCAAAGTCCTCGGCGCGTTCTCCGTCAAGAGTTACAACCAGCCGCGCCGCAACCAGCGGCAGCAGATCATTCAGGCCGCGCGCGAGTTGAAGATGATGGTCGTCCCCGAGGGCGGCTCGACCTACTTCTACAACATGACGCACATCCTCGACGGCCACACCGGCATCGAGCACGCCATCCCGGTCGCGCCGCTCTACAAGGACGCCGTCACCCTGTTCGCTAAGAGCGGCGTCGGCTACACGCCCACGCTCATCGTCGGCTACGGCGGCGTCTGGGGCGAGAACTACTGGTATCAGAAGTCGAACGTCTGGGAGAACGTGCGCCTCTTGCAGTTCACGCCGCGCGGCGACATCGACGCGCGCTCGCGCCGCCGCATGATGGTTCCCGACGACGACTTTTATCACTTCGAGCTGGCGAAGACCGTCAAGGACGTGGTGCGCGCGGGCGGGCGGGCGCAGCTCGGCGCGCACGGCCAGATTCAGGGCATCGGCGCGCACTGGGAGCTGTGGATGTTACAGCAGGGCGGACTCACCCCGATGGAGGCCCTGCGCGCGGCGACCCTGCACGGCGCGGCCTACCTCGGCTTAGACGACGACCTCGGCTCGATTGAAGTCGGCAAACTGGCCGACTTCATGATCACGTCGAAGAACCCGCTCGACAACATCCAGAACTCGGAGACCGTCAGCCACGTCATGATCAACGGCGTGCTCTTCGACGCGCGCAACATGGACGAGGTCTGGCCCGAGAGTCGCCCGCGCCAGAGATTCTTCTGGGAGCGTTAGCGCACCCGCCCCGAGCGTCAGACCGGCGCGCGGCCGAAGGCTTCGAGTGAAAGCCTACGGCCGCGCGCTTTTCGTCGTGTCCGCCGCCCGAAATCCGCAAAGAAAAGGGCGGCGGCCCGAAGGGAGGGCCGCCGCCGGTCGCGGGGGTGAGGTGTCGCCTACACTGTTATGTCGCCCGGCCGCGAAACGTTTCAGGCGCGTCTTCGCACCCCTCCCCGCCCGCCGCGAAAAATCCCGCCGCTTTGTCGCCCCGCCCCGCGAGCGGTTATAATCCCGCGTTCTCAATCCAACTGAAATTCAGTCCGAGTCAGCACTCATCGAGATGGCCTTCTGGCGACGCAAAAAAGAGGATCGGTTCATCACGCTCGGCTTGAGCGACGCCGCCCCGGCCGCGCGCCCCGCCGAGACTTCACCCACGACGGGCGAACAACTTCAGCCGCCGGCGGGCGGCGCGGCCGCCGAAACTCCCGC
>DATCVD010000303.1:0-4983 GCA_036567125.1 Pyrinomonadaceae bacterium
CCGCGGGCGGGCGGCCGCGTCGCGTCTGCGCGTGCGTGAAGCGGGGGGCGGCGGCTGCCGTAACCAACGCGAGAGCGATCAGGGGTAGCGGCGCGCGGGCGGGGGTTCGTCTCATCGGCGCGGATTAGAGATCAAAAGCGGCGCGAAGTCCAGCGCGTAAACAATCGCCTGCGAAAAAATCGGAGACGAAAAAAATCGGAGACGAAAAAGCCGAGCCGCCGCGGCCGTTGGTGGCGGCCGGGGCGGCTCTCGCGCGTCCGAGGCGGCGTCGCGCGTGCGCTCGCGCGCGGCGCGTTTAGACGCAGCCGATCATGCCGGCTAGTTGTCCGACCTTGAGCCTGAGCACGAGGGCGTCGCCGCCCGCGACGTGCTTGCCGTCCTGCGCGCCGAGTTCCTTGTCGAAGACGGCGAGGTGGTTGCAGGCCGCCGCCTTGTCCGTGTCGCCCATCGCGTTGAGGAGATGGCGCAGCTTCACGTCCATGCTGGTGGCGACGCCCGCGTTGTCGACGTTAGCCACGAGGGCGCGCATCTCGGCGATCACGTCGGCGGGAGTGGGCGGCGGCGGGGGCGTGCCGGTGCAGGTCTGGCCGCCGCCGGCCGTGCTGCCGGGGACGAGCAGGATGGCGCGCGTCTGGCGGTTGGCGAAAGTGCCGGAGCCGACGATGGTGCCGTCGTTGTTGATGGCGAGCACCTCGACGGACGTGAAGCAGTGGCCCGCCGGGAGCAGCGTCATCAGATCGATCATCACGCCGTCGCGGTAGACGAAGGGGTGCACCCTGTTGTCGGCCGTCGTGGAGTAGCCGACGATGGTGCCGGAGTCGTTGATGCTGCGCGGGATGGTTCCCATTTCGCGCGGGGGAATAGTCCCCGTGCCGCCGAGCGAGCCGATGTCGATCATCCCGTTGGCGCTCGTCCAGAGGAAGGCGTGCGGCACCTGAACGAAGGGTGAGGGGATGTTGGCGTAGCCGACGACTTGGCCGCTGTTGTTGATGTCCGTGGCCGCGCTGGCCGAGGCGTTGGGCAGCACGCCGAGGTTCTGCATCACGCCGTCCTTCCAGAGGAAGGCGCGGACGGCGAACGGCGTGCCCGTGGAGGCGACGCCGACGACCTGCCCGGCGTCGTTGACGCTCCACGCCTGACTGGTGTTGTCCGTGCCGGCGCTGAGCACGCCGAGGTTGGTCATCACGCCGTTGGCGTAGACGAAGGCGCGGAAGCCGTCGGGGCTGGACGACGTGCCGACCACCGTGCCCGCGGAGTTGATGGCGGTGGCCCCACTGCCCCCGCTGCCGCCGAACCTGTCGAGGATGGTCAGGTTGCCGCCGCTCAGGACGAAGGCGCGCGACGTGAAGTTGTTGGCGGCGATGCTGACGCCGCCCACCACCTGCCCGGCGTCGTTGATGGCGGTGGCCGAGGAAAAGCCGCCGTTGGCCGCGTGGTAGGCGGTGAGCAGTTCGCTCATCGTCCCGTTCGAGTAGATGAAGGCGCGCCGCAACGTGGGGAGGAACGCGGAGCCGACCGCTTGGGAGTTGTTGTTGACGCCCGCGCCCGTGCTGGACGTGCCGCCGGGCAGCATGCCGAGATCGACGACGCCGTAGCCCGTCTGCGCAGAAACGGTGACGCAGGCGAGGGCGAGCGAGAAGCAGCACGAGGCGAGGGCCGCGAGCCGCGGGGCGACTTTGGTGTGAAGCGACAGCATTAGATGGAACTCTCCTTGGGGAAGGGTTAAGGCCGACGGGTTTGTTGGCAGGCGCGACTCCCGGAAGAACTCCGCGGGAGGAATACCGGCGTGAGGGCGTGAACACTATCCAACGGAGTCTGGAATGTCAATCGTGAAGCCCGGCGCGCGGCGCGGCGCGCGGCGCGGCGTGACGCCAGACCTTACGTCGCGACACCAGACCTTGCGCCGCGCCCCGCGGCTATGCCGCGCCGGGTGTGACGCGCGGGGCGCGCGGCTAGAGGTGCTTGCGGATGAAGGTGACGATCTTCCAGCCGTCGATGTGTTTGAAGGGGGCGGTGCCGAGCGTGTAGTGGCCGCAGCGGAGCCAGACCACGTCGGGCGGGTGGCCGTGCGCGCGCAGGTGCTCGATCACGTCGCGCGTCAGGTCGGCGGGGAAGGTCAGGTCGTAGCGCGCGGAGATGAAGCGGATGGGGCGCGGCCGCCCGGAGGCCAGCTTGTCGCTGAAGGCGGCGGGGCTGATCGGCAGCCACGCCTCGCGCAACTCTTCGAGCGTGAGTGCGTCGCCGATGCCGGCGCGGACGTGCGCCGTGGAGAGGCCGCGCCAGACCACGTCGGCCACGTAGCCGGAGGCGTGGTTGAAGACCCCGGCGCGCAAGTCCGGCTCGTGCGCGAGCGTGAGGAAGGCGACGCAGGAGCCGATGCTCGTGCCGACGATGCCGACGCGCTCGTAGCCGCGCTCGCGTAGCCAGCGGACGGCGGCGCGCGTGTCGAGGACGGCTTGGCGCATCGACTGGAGCGTGCGGCCGACGTTGGGGCTGACGAGGTGATCGGCGCGTTCGAGTTCGGGCGGCCGCCGCTCCTCGTGGTAGGGGAGCGTGAGGCGCAGCGCGGCGACGCCGAAGCGGTTGAAGACGCGGGCCAGCTCGAAGTAGCTCGCGGCCGGCGCGTTCCAGTGCGGGAGGATGACGACGGCGCGGCGCGTGTCGTTGCGTTTGCCCGTGAGGGTCAGCTCGGGGAAGAAGTGCGCGCGGGCGGTGTTGTTCTCGGCCGAGGGCGTGGCGGTCGCGCTCGTCCAAGTGAGCAACTGATCGTCGAGCCGGTAGTCCGCGATTTCGGGGAGCGCGTAGAACTCCTCGCTCCGCTCGACGGCGCGGCGCGCGTACTCACTGAAGAGGCGGCGCGGGTCGTCGCCGTTCGCGTGATCGGTGATGAACTCCGCGCCCCACTCGAAGGGGCGCACCACGCGGTTGTCGTTGCGGCGCGCGTAGCGGCGCTCCTGCGCGTGTATGAAACGTTCGAGCAAGTCTTGCGTGCGACCTCGGTAAAAATTCGACGCGGCGATCAACTCGGGATCGGCGCGTCGCGGAAAAATTCGGCGCGTCACAAAAACGGCGCAGTTCAATTTAAGTGCGCGGCCGATCCGAAATCAAGCGGCGCGGCCGGCGGCGGGACGCGCGAAGGCCCGCGGCGCGTCGGGCGCGCCGCGGGCCTTCGTTCTTCGCCGCGAGGTTCGGCGTTGTCGTCGCCGCCGCCGTGCTTACGGCCGCAGCGTCCAGAAGTTGTAGCTGCCGGAGCCGCTGTAGGAATAGACCTGCCACATGTAGTAGCCGGCCGTGCCCGTGTAGGAGATGGTCTCGCTCGAAGTCGCGGTCTCGCCGCGCGCGACGATGACCCACGACGAGCCGTTCCACTTCTGCAAGTAGAGATCGAAGTCCGTGCCCGACGGCCCGACGAGACAGCCCTTGTGCGTGCCGGAGACGGTGCTCTGGTAGTAGGTTCCGTTCGGGTGGTAGTCGTAGTCGCCGGTGAAGCCGAGGCTCCCGGCGGCGAGCGTGCCGCCCGTGCAGGCCGCGGGCGCGCCGCCTCCGCCGCCGCCGCCGGTGGTGAGCAGCGAGTAGAGCAGGCGGTTGGGCGAACCCGTGCCGATGCCGGTCAGCACGTTCGTCGTCGCGGTCGAAACGATCTGGTTGGCGACCGTGGCGGGCGAGGCCGAGGTGTTGTTTTGCAGGTAGAGCGCGGCCGCGCCCGCGACGTGCGGCGTCGCCATCGACGTGCCGCTGATCGTGCTCGTCGCCGTGTCGGACGTGTACCAAGCGGACTGGATCGAGGAGCCGGGCGCGAACAGGTCGAGGCACGAGCCGATGTTCGAGAAGTCGGACTTGGCGTCGGTCGAGGTGGTCGAGCCGACGGTGATCGCGGCGGCGACGCGCGCGGGCGAGAGCGTGCAGGCGTTCACGCCGTACTCGTTGCCGGCGGCGACCGCGACCGTGACGCCGGAATTAATCAGGCTCTGAACCGAGTTGTCGAGCGCGGTGGACGCGCCGCCGCCGAGGCTCAGGTTGGCGACGGCCGGCAGCGTGCGGTTGGCCGTCACCCAGTCGACGCCCGCGATGACGGTCGAGTCCGTGCCGTCGCCGTTGCAGTCGAGCACGCGGACGGCGTGGAGCGTGACGCCCTTAGCGACGCCGTAGGTCGAGCCGCCGATGGTGCCGGCGACGTGCGTGCCGTGGCCGTTGCAGTCGTTCGAGCCGTTGCCGTCGTTGATCGAGGAGAAGGCCGCGCCGCTGGCGCGCCCGCCGAACTGCGCGTGGGTCTTGCGGATGCCGGTGTCGATGACGTAGGCGTGGACGCCCGCGCCGGTCGGCGTGTAGTTGTACTGCCCGTCGAGCGGGCGGTTGCGCTGGTCGATGCGGTCGAGGCCCCACGGCGGGCCGGTCTGCGTGGTCGAAGCACGGACGACGCCGTCCTCCTCGACGAACTCGACGCGCGAGTCGCGGGCGAGTTCGATCACGTCTTCCTCCGTCATCTCGACGACGAAGCCGTGCAGCGAGTGCTTGAAGACCTTGTCGACGCGGCCGCGGTAGGCCGCGGCGAGGTCGTTGGCGATGTGGGGGGCGAGCGAGTGTTCGCCGCGCGGGTTGGCGGCGTAGTCCTTGAGGACGACGATGTAGCGGTTGGGAACCTTCTTCTCTTTGCGGCGGAGTTTCGCGCGCGGGTCGGGATCGTCAACTTTGATCTGATCGTCGCCGTGCTTGTTCTGGCTGCTGACGGCGGTCGGGAGGTAGATGAGCGCGGCGAGCGAGAGCGCAAAGAGCGCGGTGAGAAACTTCTTCATCTTGCTTCAATCTCCTAAGGTTGGCTCCGGGCACGTTTGAGGAGGCCAGCCCGGCGCGGCCTCTGCCTCGGGAGGGCTGACGGGAGGCGCGTCCCTTCCGTGAAGACGCGCCGGTCGAGTTCGGGGTGCGGAGGGCGGCCGAGAGGGTGGCGCGTGCCGCGCGGGCGCGGCCACTCGGACTGAGTGGCCG
>DATCVD010000304.1:0-4544 GCA_036567125.1 Pyrinomonadaceae bacterium
GGGCACGCTCAACCGCCTCGCCAAGTGGGCCGACACGGGCGGCGCGGGCGCGCTCGCCGACTCAGCCGTGACGGAGTCGGGCGGCAACGTCGGGATCGGGGTGGCCGCGCCGGGCGACCTGCTCGATCTGGCAGGCCCGACCAACGTGTCGGGCCGCACCGGCATCCGCGTGCGCACGACCTCGCCGGCCGGCAACTCCACACTCTACTTCGACAACGACCGGGGCGACTTCTCCTCCTACGGCGGGCTGCTCACGGGCGGCTCGCAGAACCCCTTCGGCTTCTTCGGCGTCGGGCGTCCCGACCGCACCTTCCTGATCGCCGACGGGCCGACGAGCCTCGGCCTCGGCATCGGGACGCTCACCGCGCAGCCCGTCATCTTCGGCACGAGCAACGCCGAGCGGGTGCGCATCGACGCCAACGGCAACGTCGGCGTCGGCGTCACCGTCCCGCAGTCGCGTCTCCACGCGGCGGGCGACATCAGGGTCAGCGGCGCGGGCAGCGGCTTCGTCTTCTCCGACGGCACGAAGATGACGACGGCCAGCGGCGTCGGCGGCGCGGGCACGGCCGGCACGATCCCGCTCTGGACGGGCGCGACGACGCTCGGTAACTCCGTCGTCACGCAGTCGGGCGGCAACGTCGGCATCGGCACGAATGCGCCCGCGGCGAAGTTGGAGGTCGTCGGCGGCGCGGCCGGCGGCGTGGCGGCGAGCAGCACGGGCGGGTTCGCGCTCCACGGCAGCAACCCTTCGGGCTGGGCCGTCGGCGCGGAGGGCAACGCGAGGCAGAGCCGCGACCGCGGCGGCTGGGTCAAGGCGATGATCTACGTCGACCGGACGGGCGCGATCACGCGCTGCTTCAACTCGTTCGAGCCTGACGGCGGCGCGTCGCTCGCGGGCTGCGGCTTCACCGTCACCCACCCCGGCACGGGCGTCTATACGGTAGCCTTCCCCTTCGCCGTCAACGACCGCTTCTACTCTCTGGCCGCACAGGCCGCGAGCACGACCGAGTCGCCGCGCCTGAACACGGGGGCCAACTTCGAGTTCGACGTGAACCCCAACTCGCTCGTCATCAGCACCTTCCTCGTCGACGCGGCCGGCAACCAGACGGCCGACGGCTCGTTCATGCTCGTCGTCTACTGACCAGCGCCGGGCCACCGCCCGCGTCCCCGGCTAACGGCGCGGCGCGTAAAAATGGGAAGCCCCCGAAACTTCGCGGCTCTTTCGAGGGGCGACGTTTCGGGGGCTTCGCTTTTAAACGTCTAGGCTAACGTCCGCGCGCCGGCCGCGCTACTCAGTGCCGACGGCGAGGAAACTCTCCGACACTTCCGTCTCGGTCGCGTTCGCGGCGGCGGCGACCGACTCGCCGTGCCCGTTGTTCTCCGCGCGGGCGGGCCGCGCCTCGTTGACGTAGGTCAGCCACGGCCCCGGCGCTTCGCGCTCGCCCGAAGTGATCTCGAAGAAGACCTTCTGGACGCGCGCCGTTACCTCGCCGCGCCGGCCCGCGCCGATCTGAATCTTATCGACCGAGCGGATCGGCGTGACCTCGGCGGCCGTGCCCGTGAAGAACAACTCGTCGGCCACGTAGAGCGCCGCGCGCTGGAACGCCTGCTCGCGCACCGGGATTTCCAGCTCGCGGCAAATCTGGACGACCGTGTCGCGCGTGATGCCCGGCAGGATCGAGGACGAGAGCGGCGGCGTGATGACCTGCCCGTCGGAGACGAGGAACAGGTTCTCGCCCGACCCCTCGGAGACCATCCCGCGGTCGTCGAGCGCGATGCCCTCGGAGTAGCCGTTCTTGATCGCCTCCATCTTGATGAGCTGCGAGTTCATGTAGTTCGCGCCCGACTTCGCCATCGCCGGCATCGAGTTGGCCGAGAGCCGGTTCCACGACGAGACGCACACGTCCACGCCGCGCTCGATGGCCTCGTCGCCGAGGTACTTGCCCCAGTCCCAAGCGCCGATGTAGCACGAGAGCGGGTTCGGGAACGGGTTGACGCCGAAGGCGGGCCGCGCCTCGTCCAGACTGCGGAACAGGATCGGCCGCAGGTAGCACTGATCGAAGCCGCTGCGGCGGACGAGTTCGACCGAGGCGGCGCACAGCTCGTCGAGCGTGAGCGCCGTGTCCATCCGGTAAATCTTCGCGGAGTTGAGGAGCCGCTGCATGTGCTCGCGCAGGCGGAAGACTGCGGGGCCGCGCTTGGTCGAGTAGCAGCGGATGCCCTCGAAGACGCTCGAACCGTAGTGCAGGACGTGCGACATGACGTGGACGCGCGCGTCGTCCCACTTGATGAACTTCCCGTTGTGCCAAATCTCCGGCACGATGCGCGGGGTCTTCACGTCCTTCACGGGTGCGTCGTCTGAGAACATCTGTTTGATCGCTCCTTCCGGCGAGTTGTAAAAAGGCGAACGGAAAAAATCTCGGTTCGGCGTCGTGAACGGGGGAACTGCCGCGTGGGCCGGCGGCGGAAATCACGGTCTTGCGAGTGCTCGGATTAAACGGCACGATACCGCAGACGCGCGGCCGTTGGCAAGAAGACAGCCCCGCTTGCCTGACCCTCGGCGCGCGGCGTACCATCGACGCTCATTCGTTATAAAGTTTGACCGCCGACCGCGTTCCAGTTTCACGACCGAAGGCGTGCCGAACGGCGCGCGGGCCTCTCGCGCCCGCGCTCGTCCTCGCCGCCCTCGCCGCCATCCCGTCGAACGGCTGCCGCATGAACGAACACAACCCGAGCGCGAACACGAACGCGAACACGAGCGCCGCCGCCCCGTCGCGGCCGCGCGGCGAGGCCGGCGGCGACGACCCCGCGTCAGTCCACCGCGAGGCGATCCTCATCGACATGCACGCCGACACCGTGCAGCGCATGATCGACGAGGGCGTGGACATCAGCGGGCGGCTCCCGGACGGCCACCTCGACGCGGTGCGCGCGCGCGCGGGCGGACTCGACGCGCAGTTCTTCTCCATCTGGGTCGAGCCGCAGTACTTCGGCGCGGGCGGGGAGCGCGCGGTCGAGCGGGCCGACCGGCAGATCGCGGCCGTGCGCGCTCTGGCCGACGCGCGCCCCGATCTGTGGGTGCTGGCGACGAGCGCCGAGGACGTTCGCCGCGCGGCAGCCGAGGGCAAGATCGCCGCGCTCATGGGCCTCGAAGGCGGCTACGCGATTGACGAGAAGATCGAGAACGTCCGTAAATATTTTGATCTCGGCGTGCGCTACATGTCGCCGACGTGGACGGTCTCGACGAGCTGGGCGGGTTCGAGCGGCGACGAAGCGGGCGCGTCGCGCGGCCTGAACGACTTCGGCAGGGAAGTCGTCCGCGAGATGAACCGGCTGGGCATCATCGTCGACGTGTCGCACGTCTCGGACAAGACCTTCTGGGACATCGTCGAGACTTCCCGCAAGCCGGTCATCGCGTCGCACTCGGCCGTGCGCTCAATCGTCCCGCACCACCGGAACCTGACCGACGATCAGATTCGCGCGCTCGCGCGCACCGGCGGCGTCGTCTCCGTGGTCTTCTACCCGGCCTTCGTCGAGCCGGGCTGGAACGAGGCGAAGGCGCGCGTCGACGCGGAGATCGCGGCGCAGGTCAACGAGGCGTCGCGGGGCGTGCGGGGGACGGGGCCGCTCAGGCGCGCCGCGCGCGACCGCGTCCGCACGCGCGAGTACGCCCGGCGGATGCCGCGCGTCTCGGTCGCGCGCATCGCCGATCACGTCGATCACGTCGTCCGCTTGGTCGGCGTCGATCACGTCGGGCTGGGGTCGGATTTCGACGGCATTCAGGCCGTCCCCGCAGACCTCGCCACGGTCGAGGACTTCCCGAACCTGACGCGGGAACTGTTGCGCAGGGGCTACGGCGCGGGGGACGTGCACAAAATCCTCGGCGGCAACATCCTGCGCGTGCTGGAGGAGGTGTCGAGAAAATGAGCGCGGTGGAAGACGGCAAAGGCACGAAGGGAGAAGTCAAGGAGACGCCCGCGGCGTCCGGCTTAACGCCCGCGGCGTCCGGCTTCAGGGTCAGCCAGATCGATCACGTGCACGTCTTCGTCGCCGACCGGCGCGCGGCGGCCCGCTGGTACGCGAACGTGCTCGGCCTCGAAGTCTGCCAAGAGATCGAGAGCGAGGACGACGGCGGCCCGCTCGTCGTGTCGAGCGACGGAGGCAACACCGGCCTCGCGCTCTTCAAGTCGCGGCCCGGCTCGGCGCGCACGAGCACGACCGTCGCCTTCCGCGTCGGCGGCCGAGGCTTCCTCGAATTCCTCGGCCGGCTCGCGTCGCTGAAAGTCGCGGGCGCGGGCGGGCGGCCGCTCACGGCCGCCGACGTGGTCGATCACGACTACTGCTACTCGGTCTATTTCGACGACCCGGACGGCAACCCGTACGAGTTGACCACCTACGATTACGACGACGTGAGGGCGCGTCTGGGGGGCACGGTTTGAGTGCGCGCCCGACCGGATCGAAGCCCGAGACGGGGCGGACGGCCGAATCAGAGATCGATCCGGCGCGGCCGGGCGTCGCCGGGCCGGCGGTTGGCGGCGAGCCGCGCG
>DATCVD010000305.1:0-2880 GCA_036567125.1 Pyrinomonadaceae bacterium
CGCCGCCGGCACGCGCCTCGGCCGCGTTGAGCAGCAGGCGGACGAGGTCGAGCGTGACGAACTCCGCCTCGCTCCTGAGCAGGCGTTGCCGCTCGGCGGCCGACGGGACGGACGCGAGCGCGTCACCCAACTCCTGCTCGACCGGCACGTAGCCCCACACCTTCCAGCCCGACGCCTCGCGGACGAGCGACACCGCGCGCCGCAGCCTGCCGAGCTGCGGGGACGACCCTCCCGTGCTCGCGTCCGCGCCCGTCAGCTCCGCGTTGACGCGCGCGCGCGCCCTCGCGCCCTCCACCACGACGCCTTCGACGGCAAGGCTGTTGAGCCGGATGTCCCGCGTGCCGGCGAGCACCTGCGCTGTCGCCTCCCTGCGCGCCGCGTAGTCGGGCGAGACGCGCGACCGGCGGGCCATGAACCCTTCGAGGTCGGCCCGCGCGTAAGCGTCGAACATCTCCCCGATAACCTGCCTGACGGCCGCCTCGTCCGCCGAAGCGCGCGCGCCCGCGGGCGCTTGCGGCGTTGACAGAAGCAAAGCGAACAAAATAGGGCGCGCGGCTGTCTGCATGATCGTTAATCTTCGTGTGAGTGTGCGGGCGGACGCGAGCGCCGGAGGGGTCAATAAAACTGACCGGGAGGGCTTGAGAGAATTGATAGCGGGGGGGAGACTCGAACTCCCGACCTTGGGGTTATGAATCCCACGCTCTAACCGGCTGAGCTACCCCGCCTCGAAAAAGTAGAGTTCATTATAGGGACGCGAGATGAAAGATCAAGCGGCATGGTTCGGGCGTTAGAGTGTTTGCGCGCCCGTCCGGCGGGACGTATCATCGGGTGCGTTTTGGTCGCCGGAAGGCGTGCCGCGCGGCGCGTCGTCGGCCGACGCGGGCGGCCGTCCGTCCGGCGCGTCGGGATTATTTTGAGGGGAATTATTTTGCATGCCTGAGCTGATTCACAGGCCGCGGCGGCTGCGGCGGCGGGAGGCGGTGCGCGCGATGGTGCGCGAGGCGCGCGTCCAGCGCGAGAATCTGGTGCTGCCGCTGTTCGCGTGCGCCGGGAGCGGGGTGCGGCGCGAGGTCTCGTCGATGCCGGGCGTCTTCAACCTGTCGGTCGACGAGATCGCGCGCGAGGCCGCGGCGGCCTCCGACGAGGGCGTGCCGGCCGTCATCCTGTTCGGGCTGCCGGAGTCGAAGGACGAGACGGCGACGGGCGCTTACGCGCGCGACGGCGTCGTGCAGCAGGCCGCGCGCGCCGTCAGGCAGGCCGCGCCCGAAATGCTCGTCGTGACGGACACCTGCCTGTGCGAGTACACGTCGCACGGCCACTGCGGCGTGGTGCGCGGCGGCGAGGTCTTGAACGACGAGTCGCTGGAACTGCTCGCGCGCACGGCCGTCAGTCAGGCCGAGGCGGGAGCGGACGTGGTCGCGCCGTCGGCGATGATGGACGGGCAGGTCGGCGCGATCCGCGAGGCGCTCGACGCGGCCGGGTTCACGCACGTCGCGATCATGGCCTACGCGGTGAAGTACGCGTCGGCCTTCTACGGGCCGTTCCGCGAGGCGGCCGACAGCGCGCCCGCGTTCGGCGACCGCCGCGCCTACCAGATGGACGCCGCGAACGCGCGCGAGGCGCTGCGCGAGGCGGAGCTGGACTACGCCGAGGGCGCGGACATCCTGATGGTCAAGCCGGCCACGCCCTACCTCGACGTGCTGCGGATGGTGCGCGACCGCTTCGACGTGCCGCTCGCCGCCTACCACGTCTCCGGCGAGTACGCGATGCTCAAGGCCGCGGCCGCGCGCGGCTGGATCGACGAGCGGCGCGCGATGATGGAGACGCTGACCAGCATCCGCCGCGCCGGGGCCGACATCATCATCACCTACTACGCGCGCGAGGCCGCGCGGCTGCTGCGGCGATGACGGCGGCGACTTAATCGAGTTGTTTTAACGGCGTTCCGCCGGATGACGGAGTTTAAGGAGGATACCATCATGAGTAACAGACGACGCGAGGACTTCGACTGCTTTTGAAGTTAGCAGCAAGCGCCGCAAGGGCTACCCGTCAGAGACGAGGGTCAGGCGCGGCACGAGGGTCGTGAACGGCGGGAAAGAGTTGGTCGAAAAGCTCGGCAGAAACGATCTGTGCCCGTGCGGTTCGGGGCGCAGGTTTCAAGCGCTGCTGCATGCGCGGAGGCGCGTACGACGGCGCGCTTCGTAACTATTACTTTTAGGGATTGAAGATCGACAAGGCGGGAGGCGCGGCCCGAATGACGGCCGCGCCTCCCGCCTTTACACATCCGGTTAACCTTACTAAAGGCCGTCACCTGATCTCGACCTCGACCGGCTTCGTCTCCCAGTCTTTGAACCACGCGGGGAAGTTGGAGATGTTGAGGCCGAAGGGCTGGTCGGCGTCCGCCTCGACCTCGAAGCGGAGGCGAAGTTCTTGGCCGCGCGCGGCGGCGAGGCGCGTGAGCCACGCGTCCAAGCGCCACTCCTGAATCTCAGCGTTCGGGGCTTGCTCGACGGGGACGAGGCGCGAGCCGCAGTCGCGGTCGTTGACGAAGAGGGTGACGCGCGTTTGGTTGAATCGTCCGCGCCCGTCGTGCGGGAGCACGGGTTGGAGGTGCGCGCGGACGACGATCTCCCCGACGCGCCTCCGGGCTTCGCGCGCGGGGATGACGTACTCGAAGAAGCCCGCGCCCGCGCCCCAGACGTAGCCCTCGCCGCCGTCCATCTTCTCGAAGCGCCCGCGCCGCGCCGACTCGGGCCTGAAGCGGTAGAGCAGGCGGTTCTCCTTCGTCGCGGAGACGGCGGGCGGCAGCAGGGGATCATCGGCCGCGCGCTCGAAGGCGAACTGGCGCGGGACGAGGTGGCCGCCGGCTTCGAGGAGCGGGGC
>DATCVD010000306.1:0-3520 GCA_036567125.1 Pyrinomonadaceae bacterium
CGCGCGGCGCGTGCGCGACTGCGCCGAGGCGTCCGTGCCGAGCGCCGCGAGCGTCAGGCACGCGGCGAGCGTAAAGGCGGACAGTTTCACGTCTAAATTCTCCTTCACCGTCTTCCGAAAGGCGTCGCGGCCCGCGCGGCCGCGTTCGGGCGCGAACGGAGGTTGCGCGGCCGAACGCGCCTCGCGTCGTCAGTAAAACTTCGGCGGCTTCGCTTTGCCGACAAGCATCGCGCGCCGGCCGCGGGAGGTCAAGGCGCGGGCGCGTCGCGCGGCGCGCGCGGCGGCTGCTACAATGGCGCACGAGATGAGCGCGACCGAGACTGCGATGCGAGGGCGACGCCTGCTGGTTCGCCGCCTGGGCCTCGTGCCCTACGAGGAAGCGTACCGCGTGCAGAAGGAGACGGAGCGGGACGTGCGCGAAGGCCGCGCGCCCGACACGCTGCTGCTCCTCGAACACCCGCACGTCGTCACGCTCGGCCGCCGCGCGGACTCCACGGCGCTCGTCGCCACGCGCGCGCTGCTCGAAGCGCGCGGCGTCCAAGTGGTCGAGACCGACCGCGGCGGCAAGGCGACTTACCACGGCCCCGGTCAGGTGGTCGGCTACCCGGTCATCTCCCTGCGCGGCCGCCGGGCCGACGTTCACCGCTACGTCCGCGATCTCGAACGGACGATCATCGCGGCGCTCGCCGACTTCCGGATCGAAGGCTTCCCCATCGAGGGGTTGACCGGCGTGCACACCGCGCGCGGCAAGGTCGCGGCCATCGGCATTCACGTCGCGCGCTGGGTCACGACGCACGGCTTCGCCTTAAACGTCAACACCGACCTGAGCTACTTCAACCTGATCCTGCCCTGCGAGGGCGAGCACGTCACCTCGATGGAAGAACTGCTCGGCCGCGAACTCGACATGCGCGCCGTCGAAGACCGCCTCGCCGCCCGCTTCAGTGAAGTCTTCGACATGACTGAGGAAGAACAACGGCCGTGAATCGTAAATGGAGCGGAGACGTGTCGAATGCCGTCCCGCCTCTTCGATTCACGGTTCGCGTCATCTTCTTCCATTCACGATTCACGATTCACGATTCACGACTTCTATGCTGTCATTCGAACTCATCGAGGAGGCGCGGGCGTCGATCCGCGGCTTTGTCCACCGGACGCCCGTTTTGACTTCGCGCTCGTTCGACGAGCGCGCCGGGCGCGAGGTCTTCTTCAAGTGCGAGAACTTCCAGCGCGGCGGGGCGTTCAAGATGCGCGGCGCGACGAACCGGATTCGCGCGCTCACGGGCGAGGAGCGCGCGCGCGGCGTCTGCGCCTTCTCGTCCGGCAACCACGCGCAGGCCGTCGCGCTCGCCTCGCGCGACGCCGGCGTCGAGGCGACCATCGTGATGCCGTCGGACGCGCCGAAAGCTAAGGTCGAGGCCACGCGCGGCTACGGCGCGGAGGTCATCTTCTACGACCGCGAGCGCGACGACCGGCAGCGGGTGGCGAACGACGTTGCCGAGTCGCGCGGCCTCGTCATGGTTCCGCCCTACGACGACTACCTCGTGATGGCCGGGCAGGGCACGGCCGCGGTCGAGCTGTTCGAGGAGGTGGGCGCGCTCGACGCGCTCGTCGTCCCGTGCGGCGGCGGCGGACTGTTCGCGGGCGCGAGCGTGGTGGCGCGGGCCGTCGGCCCTCGCGCCGCCTGCTACGCCGTCGAGCCGGAGGCGGGCGACGACACGCGGCGCTCCTACCTCAAAGGCGAGCGCGTCTCGATCCCCGCCCCGCAGACAATCGCCGACGGCGCGCGCGTCCAGTCGCCGGGCGAGCTGACCTTCCCGTTCGTCCAAAAACACGCGGCCGACGTGCTGACGGTCTCGGACTCGGAGATCGTCGAGGCGATGAGGTTCCTGCTGCTGCGACTGAAAATCCTCGTCGAGCCGACGGGCGCGCTCGGCCCGGCCGCGCTGCTCGCGGGCAAGCTCCCCGCGAACGCCCGCCGCGTCGGCGTCGTGCTTTCGGGCGGCAACGTGGACGCCGACGCCCTCGCGCGGTTTTTACAGCCGTAGCGCCGGGCGACATTGGCGGGGCCGGGTGTTAAAATGGCCGCACGAGAAATCAATCGGGGTTAACGAATTTGAGCCGTCAACTGCCAGTCGTCGATAGCACGGGCGCGAGCGTCCAGCCCGCGGGCCGCCCCACGGGGCCGAAGCCCGAGTGGCTGAAGATTCGTCTCGGCGACCCGTCGAACCAGAACGCGGTGCTCAAACTGATCGAGGGCTTAAACCTCCACACGGTCTGTCAGGAGGCGCGCTGCCCGAACATCTTCGAGTGCTGGACGGATCGCACCGCCACCTTCATGCTCGGCGGCGACACCTGCACGCGCCACTGCGGCTTCTGCGCCGTCAACAAGGGCCGGCCCGAACCGCTCGACCCGGCGGAGCCGCGCCACGTCGCCGAGGCCGTCAAACACCTGAACCTCGCGCACGCCGTCATCACGTCGGTCAACCGCGACGATCTGCCGGACGGGGGCGCGTCGCACTGGGCCGAGACGATCCGCGAAGTCCGCCGGCTCAACCCCGGCTGCCGCGTCGAAGTTTTGATCCCCGACTTCAACGGCGACGAGGCCGCGCTCGACAGCGTGCTCGACGCCGAGCCGGACGTGCTCAACCACAACACCGAGACCATCGCGCGCCTCTACCGCCGCGTGCGCCCCGACGCGCGCTACGAGCAGACCTTGACGCTCCTTGAGCGCGCCGCGCGCCGCCGCGACCGCGAGGGGCGCGGGATGCTCACCAAGAGCGGCATCATGGCGGGCCTGGGCGAGACGTTCGACGAAGTCGTCGAGCTGATGAAGGATTTGCGCGCGGTCTCGTGCGACATCATGACCATCGGCCAGTACCTCCAACCGCACAAGCGGCGGCTGCCCGTCGAGCGTTACGTCACGCCGGCCGAGTTCGCGCGCTGGCGCGAGGTGGGGATGTCGCTCGGCTTCAAGCACGTCGAGTCCAGCCCGCTCACGCGCTCCTCCTACCACGCGCGCCAGCAGACCGACGGCGCGGCCGAGCCTGAGCCGGCCCTCGCCGGCTAACAAACCGAAGCTTCGCACAGACGCGCGGGGCGTGAGTCGGTTCAAGACTCACGCCCCGCGCGGCTGTTCTAACTCCGCGCCCGCCCGTCTCAACCGCCGATCAGCGTCCGTGCGATCCCGACGGCTTCCTGCGCGTCGGCGGCGAAGTGAACCGCGCCGCGGCCGAGCGACGCGAAGAAGGCGCGCGCCTCGTCGGTCGCGCCGAGAAGTATGACGGGCTTGCGCGCCTTCAGGGCGAGCGCGATCTCGGAGGCCGTGCCCGCGCCCGCGCCGCAGGCGAAGACCACGCGGCTGGTGAGCACGTTGATCTGGTTGCGCGCCTGCCCCATCCCCGTGACGACGGCGAGGTCGACGAACTCCGAAGCGTCGCCCGCGTCCGCGGTCGGCAGGATGCCGATGGTTAACCCGCCCGCCTCGCGCGCGCCGCGGCTCGCCGCCTCCATCACGCCCGACGCG
>DATCVD010000307.1:0-6485 GCA_036567125.1 Pyrinomonadaceae bacterium
CGGGCGCTACACGCGCGCGGGCGCGTCGCAGGGCGAGATGCGCAGCCACGGCTTCTTCTACAGGCCCGACGGGCCGGACTCCGGCACGCTCGGCCTGCCCGTCCAGCGGCCCGGCCGCCCCGGCTACAAACACCTGTTCGAGAACTCGGCCGCGATCCTCTTCCTCCGCAACGACGCGCTGCGCTGGCAGGAACTCGGAGAACTCGCGGCGCAGTCCGAGGGCGCGGCCGACGACGGCTGCCGCGCCTCCTGCGTCGATTGGTACGGCAACGCGCGCCCGCTCTTCATCCGCGGCCGCGTCTTCGCCCTGCTCGGCTACGAACTCGTCGAAGGCCGCCTCGACGACGGCCGCATCCGCGAGACGCGCCGCACGAACTTCGCGCCCCAGCGACAGAGAGCGTCGGGCATGTGACAGGAGCTAGGAGCTAGGAGTTAGGAATTAGTTAAAACAGGTCTTTCTAAAACCTAAATCCTAACTCCTAACTCCTAACTCCTATCTCCCCATTCCTTCGCGGCTCAAGCGCCTCTGCGCGCATCATTCCTTCCGCGCCGGCAGGGACGGGCGGGGGCGCGAACGCCGCGGAGACGAAAGGGGGAGGGCCGCCACACAACGGCCCTCCCCCTTTCACCCTTTCCCTTCCCTCCCGCCCGCGCGCTTCGCGCTCAGGCGACGATCATCGTGCCCGTGCCCTCGTCGGTGAAGACCTCGGAGAGCAAGGCGTTGCGCTGCGCGCCGTCGATGATGTGCGCGCTGCCCACGCCGCGGCGCAGCAGGCCGGCGATTGCTTGCAGCTTCGGGATCATGCCGCCGCGCGCGACGCCCTCGCGGACGAGACGCTCGATCTCCGAGGCCGTCAGACGCGAGACCTTCGACGCCGCGTCGCCGGGCCGCAGATAAACGCCGTCAACGTCCGAGAGCAGGATCAACTTCTCGGCCCCGAGGCCGACGGCGATCTCGGACGCGATGGTGTCGGCGTTGATGTTGAAGACGCGCCCCCCGGCGTCCGCGCCGAGCGACGAGACGACGGGCAGGTAGTCGTGCTCCAGCAGCACGCGCAGCAGCCGCTCGTCGATCTCCAAGATGTCGCCGACGTGGCCGAAGTCCACCTGCTCGCTCTCGCCCGTCGCGCGGTTGACGATCTGCTTCGGCGGGCGGCGCTCGGCGTGCACGATGTTGCCGTCGACGCCCGACAGCCCGACGGCGTGGACGCCGCAGTTGCGGAGGGCCGCGAGGATGTCGGTGTTGATCTTGCCGGCGAAGATCATCTTCGCCATGTCGAGCGTCGCGTCGTCGGTCACGCGGCGGCCGTCGATGATCGTCTGCTCGACGCCCATCTGCTCGGCCAGCTCGGTCAACTGCTTGCCGCCGCCGTGCACGACGCAGACCCGGATGCCGACTTGGTGCAGCAGCGCCAACTCCTCGGCGAGGCTGTTCAGATTCTCCGGCCGCTCCGTCACCTTGCCCGACAGCTTGACGACGAAGGTCTTGCCCTTGAAGCGCCGGGTGTACGGCAGCGCCTCGCGCAGCAGATCGAGTCGCGGCTGGCTCATAAGCAACTCCAAAGGCCGTGAATCGCGAATCGTGAATCGTGAATAGATCGAACCAGCGTCTATCTATTTACGATTCACGATTCACGATTCACGGCCTTTCAGGTTTTCGACGTGGCGCGCGAAGCCGGCGTTGCGGACGAGCGTCGTCATCACGGCCTTCTGCGCGTGCAGGCGGTTCTCCGCCTCGTCGATGACGACCGAGGCGTCGGAGTCGATGACTTCGTCCGTGACGATGACGTTGCGGCGGACGGGGAGGCAGTGCATGAACAGCCCCGCGTCGGTGCGTCGCATCTTCGCCGCATCGACCCGCCAGTCGTCGCGGAACCGAGCGCGCGCCTCGACGTCGTCCTGCGGCTCGCCGTAAAAGTCTTTGCCGCCCCAACTCTTGGCGTAGACGACTTGCGCGCCGTCGAAGGCTTCTTCCGGGTCGTCCGTCTTCGTGACGGTCGCGCCCGCGTCGAAGGCGGCGCGGTTGATCTGGCGCATCAGTTCGTCGTCCAGCTCGTAGCCGGGCGGGTGCGCGATTGTTAAGTCGTGGCCGAGTTGCGCGGCGGCCAGCGCGAAGCTGTTCGGCACGGCCATCGGCAGCGGCTTCGGGTGCCACGCCCACGTCAGCAGGACTTTCTTCCGGCCCGCGCCCAGCTTCTCGCGGATCGTCATCATGTCGGCGAGCGCCTGACACGGGTGGTGCATCGCCGATTCGAGATTAATAATCGGCACTTCGCTGTGGCGCGCGAAGGCCGCGAGGACGGGATCGGTTCGCTCCTCGTCCCAGTCCTTCAGCGCCGCGAACGCGCGCACGCCGATCAGGGAGCAGTAGCGGCCGAGCACGCGGACGAACTCGCGGACGTGCTCCGTCTTGTCGGCGTCCATCACCGCGCCGTCGCGGTGCTCCAAAGTCCAACTCGTCCCGCCGGGTTCGAGCACGACGGAGTTGCCGCCGAGTTCGAAGGCTCCGACCTGCATCGAAGCGCGCGTCCGCAGGGACGGGTTGAAGAAGACGAGCGCGACCGAGCGGCCGGCGAGCGGGCGCGCCAAGTCTTCGCCGCGCTTGAAGCGCGCGGCCGCGTCGAGCAGGCTTTCCAGTTCGTCGCGCGTCCAGTCGGCTGTCGTCAGAAAATCTCTCGGCATCGGCTCGAACCACCCCCCGCACTTTCAGCCAGCCCCTTCGTCATCCGCACGCAGGCGATCTCGACGCCGCCCGGCAGCCGGTGCGCCGTCAGCTCGCCCCGCGCGAAGCCCGCGCGCTCGTAGAACCCGACGGCGTTGAGCGCGGCGCACAGGTGCAGACTCGTCAGGCCGTGCGCCAGCGCGCGCGCTTCGAGCGCGCGCAGGAGACTCAGCCCCGTGCCGCGCCGCGCGACGCGCGGGCTGACGTACACGGCTTCGACTTCGCCCGCCTCCTGATTCAGCACCGCGAACCCGACGACGCGGCCGCCGACCGCGGCAACGTAAAACTCCTTCCCGCGGATGGCCTCGTCGTAGTGCGTCGCCGGCCGCGGCGCTACCCACGCCTCGATCTCGGCGGGCGCGTAGTGGCCCGCGCAGAGCGCCCTGACGGCCTCGACGTGGACGAGCCTGATGGCCCGCGCGTCCCCGATCTCCGCCCTGCGAACGAGCGCCATCCGTGCCTCCCGCGCGCGCGCTCAGACACCCGGCAGGACTTCCGCCAGCGCGTCCGCGAAGGACTCGGCCTCGGCCGTCGTCAGGCACAGCGGCGGCAGCAGCCTGAGCACGCGCGCGTCGCTCGACGTGCCCGTGACGATCCGCCGTTCGAGCAGCGCCTTGTGCACCTTCGCGGCGATCCCGGCGTCGAACTCGACGCCGAGCAGCAGGCCCCGCCCGCGCACGCCCGCGACGCGCGGGACTCCCGCCAGCCGCGCCCGCAAACGCGCTTCGACGGCGCGCGCGTTCCCGAGCATCCCGTCCGCCTCAATCGCTTCGAGCGTGGCGGAGACGGCGGCCATGGCCAGCATCCCGCCGCCGAAGGTCGTGCCGAGATCGTTCTCTTTGATCGACGCGGCGACGCGCTCCGTCGTCAGGCACGCGCCGACGGGCACGCCGCTCCCCAGCGCCTTCGCCAGCGTCACCACGTCGGGCACGACTCGCGCGCCCGCCTCGCTCCCGGCGAAGAACCACTCGCCCGTGCGGCCCACCCCCGTCTGCACCTCGTCGTAAATCAGCAGCACCCCGCGCTCGTCGCACAGCGCGCGCAAGCTTCGGTAAAACTCCGGCGCGGCCTGCCTCACGCCGGCCATCGACTGGATCGGCTCAAGCATCACGGCGGCGACCGACTCGTCCGCGAGCGCCGCGACCGACTCGATTGAGCCGAGCTCGGCGCGCAGGTGGCCCGGCACGTTCGGCCGCCCCAGCTCGCGGTACTTGCCCAGAAACGTCGCGCTGATCGAGTCGGCCGTGCGGCCGTGGAAGCCGCCGCTGAACGTGATGACGTTCGCGCGCGCGGTCGCCAGCCGCGCCATCCGCATCGCGTTCTCGTTCGCCTCCGTCCCCGAATTGCAGAAGAAGACTTTCGCGAGCGGCGCGGGCGCGACGCGCGCCAACTTCTCCGCCGCGCGCGCGCGCACGTCCGAGTAGACGAGGTTCGAGTAGAACAACAACTCGCCGGCCTGCCGCCTGATCGCCTCGACGACGTGCGGGTGGCAGTGGCCGGTCGCGGCGACGGCGTGGCCGCCGTACAGATCGAGGTACCGCTCGCCCTCCGCGGTTTCGATCCACGCGCCGCGCCCGCGCGCCGCAGCCACCGGCATCTTCTTGTACGTGGCGAGCTGGAACCGCTCCTCGCGCTCGGCGATTTCGTCAAAAGTTTTCACAGCTTCGGTCGTCATCGTCGGTTCAGGGGTTGCTCCCCGCGAGCATCAGCCCCGTCCTCTCTTCGAGGCCGAACATCAGGTTCATGTTCTGCACGGCTTGGCCGGCCGCGCCTTTGACGAGGTTGTCAATCGCCGTGAAGACGACGAGCGTGCGGCCGCGCGCGGCCAGCCCCACGTCGCAGAAGTTGGTCGTCTTCACCCAGTTGATGTCGGGCGATCCCGCGACGAGGCGGACGAAGAACGAGTCGCCGTAAAATTCGGTGAACAGCGCGCGCGCGTCGTCGTCCGTCAGCTCGCGGCGCGTCTCGGCGTAGATCGACGCGAAGATGCCGCGCGAGACGGGCAGCGAGTGGGTCATGAAAATCAACTCGCTCGACCAGTCGCCGACGCGCCGCAACTCCTGCTCGATCTCCGGCACGTGCTGGTGCGTGAACGGCTTGTAGGCGTAGAAGGAGTTCATGCGCTGCGGGTGGTGCGTGTTCGCCGCCGCCTTCGCGCCCGACCCGGAAGAGCCGGTCTTCGCGTCCACGACGACGCGCCCGCAAAGCAAGTTCTCCGCGACGAGCGGCGCGAGGCCGAGCAGCGTCGCGGTGGCGAAGCAGCCGGGGTTGCTCACCAGCCGCGCCCGCCTGACCGCCGCGCGGTTCGTCTCCGTCAGGCCGTAGACGAACTCGCGCTGCAACTCCGCGGCCGTGTGCTCGCGGCCGTAGAACTGCCGGAACTCGTCGGCGTCCCGCAGGCGGAAGTCGCCCGACAGATCGATGGCCTTCACGTTCTCCGGCAGGCGCGGCGCGAGTTCCAGAGCCTGACCGTGCGGCAGCGCGAAGAAGACGCAGTCGAGAGCAGTGAGCGACGAGAAATCTTCCGGCGCAGTCTCGAAGCGCAACCCCGTCAGCCCGTAAAGATTTTTGTGAACCTCGCCGACCGCCTTCCCCGCGTGCTCGTTCGCCGTCACGAGCGCGACCTCGGCGTTCGGGTGCGCGAGCAGGATGCGCAACAGCTCCGACCCGCCGTAGCCCGACCCGCCGAAGATGCCGACCTTGAGTCTCCGCTCCGGGGCTTGAGGTTTCAGGCTCATCGACCTTCTCCTTCCCGCTCAGGCGGCCGCCTCGCACAGCGAACCCGCGGCCTTTAACCTTAAACCCGAAACCTTCTCGTTGACGAGCGCGAAGAGCCGCGCGCCGTCGCGGCGGGCGTTGCCGGCGGCGACGCCGAACTCGCGCTCGATGAACTCCTCGCCCATGCGCGAGTCGGTGACGGAGCCGGCGACCACGTCCACGGCCACGCCGCGCCGCCCGAGCAGCTCGACGCCGCCCCACGCGCCGACGTAGTCGGACGCGCAGAAGACGAGCGCGGCCGTCGCGGCGCGCAACTCCGCGTCGTCGAAGACGGACTCGACCGAGTAGCCGCCGATGATGCCGTCGCCGAGTTCGACGACGATCAGATCGGGCGCGCTCTCGTTCAAACGCGCGATGATCGCCTTCGCCACGGGCGCGAGGTCGCCGACGCCGACGGTCGAGGGCAGGCCGCAATCGACGAAGCTCGCGGTGGCGACCGCGCCGTGATCGGCCATGTTCAGCGTGTCGCGCATGGCGGCCACGCCCGACAGCTTCGCCGCCGCGACGCGCAGCCCCGCGCGCGTCGCCTGCCGGATCAACTCGGTGGCCGCGAAAGTCTTCCCCGAATTCATGCACGCGCCCGCGACGACGACGAGCGGCGCGGTCTCGCCCAAATGCGCGCGCGGCGCGAGCGCGCCGTCCGCGATGCTGCGCGGCGCGCCCCGCTCGTCGCAGACGAGGCCGAGCACTTCGACCTTGATCGCGTCGCTCAAAGACGAGTGGTGCCCGGTGCAGTGGCCGGCGACGCCGCCCATGTTCAGCAGGTGCAGCTCGTCGCCCGCCGCGACCGACGCGGGCACGTCGCCGACGAAGCCTTTGAGCGCGCGGCGGCTCCCCAAGACGCAGACGAGCACGTCGCCGGGGTTGATCTTGGCGAGGCGGCCCGTCGGGAGTTCGAGCTGGTTGTAGGTCGCGCTGTCGGTCAGCGCGCGCACCGCCACCACGTCGCCCGCGCGCGCGGCCGTCCGCCCGGCCGCGACCGCCA